>JAFMSA010000722.1 GCA_017353855.1 Alphaproteobacteria bacterium | reverse complement strand
GACATCCCGAGTTCTTTATCACGCCCTACCTATGGCTTGCCGGCGTTTATGCCACGACGCAGACTGGATTGGACCGAATACCCACGGTCAATTCGAACGTCGGCCCGTTCCAGGTGCTGGGGCACCTCGACGGCGCGCCGTTCATGGGTTCGGTCGAGATCCGCGACGGGCCGATCGGCATCCTCGGCGACTTTCTGCACGTCCCGGTCAACACTAACATCGCCACCCGCAATGTGTTTTTTCAGGGCGGCACGGCAGCGCTGGCGACGAATACCGGCACGGCACTGGTGCTCGATCGTGTGTTTGCGGCCCCTGAGCAGTTCGCCGATTTCGGCGTCGGCTTCCGGGCTTGGGGGTTTTCATCGCGCGTTTCACTCAATCCTGGCCTGGCTGCCGGTGCAGCGGTTAACCGCAGCTCCGGCTGGGGCGATCCGCTACTAGCCGCACGATATCACTACGATTTCACCAACGGGATCGGGCTGACGGCTTATGGCGATTTCGGCGGCTTCGGCCTCGGTGCGCATACCGATTGGCAGCTGATCGGTACAATTGATTACGCCCTCAGCCCATCATGGAATCTGCACCTCGGCTACCGCAGCCTCAATTTCAACTATTCGGCCAGCGACAGCAATTTGGGTTTCGACGTCCACATGAGGGGGCCGATCTTCGCCGCTACCTTCCGTTTTTGACCGCAACCGAAATCCGCAAACCAATTCTTTCCAGACCTGGTCCAAGCAGCTCTCATCGAGAATTGAGGCGCCCGGCGCCTGTCAAAGGTGAGCACAGCGGTAGGTCGAGGGTGATCTTTCAGTCGTGAGCGCTACTGCAATCGGCTTGATAGTGTTCGCGCTGGTGTTTGGCAGCGCTATACTGGTCATGGATGTGCAGCGCGGATTGCGCGAGCGTCATCTTAGCGCGGATTCGAAGGAGGTTGCGAACCTCGGGGTCGCTAATCGCAGATGTCCGCGCTGGTTCTCGGCCTGCTGGTGGCCTCGGCAAAGAGCGCGTATGACACGCGCCGCAATCAGCTGGCGCAGGTCTCCGCCGATAACCTTGAAAGAGGCCAGAGACTGGGTTCAGCGGCCAGTCGCGGGGGGCGAGGAGATGTTGCGATACGCGCCATGGACGTAAGGACGACTGCCGTGGTCACGGTCGACCCGGACACGGCGGCGCAGGACTTAGCGAAGCTTCTTTTGGAGCGCGGGATCGGCGGGGTTCTTGTGGTCGAGAACGGCCGCCTCGTCGGCATCGTCAGCGAGCCGATCTACTGCATCGCGCGGAGACCGGCACCGAGCGCCGCACGGCGCGGCGGCGCTGGCGCTGGTTCGATCCGGCCCTCGAGGAAGCGCGCGACTACGTCAAATCCCGTGGCCGGACGGTCCGGGACATCATGACCCGCGAGGTGATCTCGGTTGGCGAAGGGGCCGACCTCGCCGATGTTGCGACGCTGATGGAGACAAAGCGGATCAAGCGCGTGCCGGTGCTGCGCGAGGGTCAGCTTGTCGGCATCATCAGCCGCGCCAATCTGGTGCGCGCGCTGGCGGCGATCGACCGCGAGCCGGCGACCGCCGCCCACGATCGCGACATCCGCGCCAGGCTCCTGACCGAACTCAACGGGCGGCAGTGGGCCCGGGTATGGCCGGAGGCAGGACGGCATCGTGCATCTGTGGGTCGCGGACACCCGCTCCGCAGCGGAACGGGAGGCGTTGCGAGTCGCCGCCGAGAATGTTTCCGGCGTCACCGCGTCGAAGAGCACCTCGTGCCGGTGCCGATATTCCCTGCCTTCTGAGCAATGAAGACTTCGCGCTGATGGCCTCGATCAAATCCTCAGCGATCGAGATTGGCCTCGAAGTGCCTCCTGCGTTGACGGTGATGAAGCTCCCCGCAGGCGATCGATGTCGGATAAGAAAAGTGTGGGGCGCATATCGAGGACATAGCGCCTATCGCTACCTCTGGCGCCGGAGCATGGCCTGTCGTGCTGATGACGGCGGCTATTGGGCGATTGGCAGCGATGACAACCTGGACCTAGAACGCGCCGTCGTCGCTGTCAAGGCGGCCGCCCACGCATGCGCAACTTTGACGGAAACTATCGCCGGGACTTTGCCGCAGCTGCTAGTGGAGGAAGTCTCCCTTTTTCGCGGAAAGGAGGTAGGAACGAGATAAATCTTGTGCCAGACACGCAGCAACTCGCGCAAGTGATGTCGCAGGCGACGGCTCCGGCTTTCGTTCTCGGGGCCGTAGCTGGTCAGGAGCTCGAGCGGCGCTTTGTCGAGAAGAACGCTGCCAGCCTCACGATAGCGTCACGCTATCGCAGTAATCGCAACTCCCTGGCACTGTATTTCTCGCTTCAGCGCTCGTGCGGTGTCCGGCTCGAGTGTGAAGGCTGTCCTTGCTGCCCTTGAGCTTGAAGCGGCGCACCAGACTTGGCCGCCTCGCGTTTAGCCACAGCCTTAACCCGTTTCATTTCCGCATCCCTCGCTGGGTCTCGCCGTCACGTGCGGGAAGATCGAAGAAATCATCATCCGCATCGGGAACCTTGAGCGCGGATTTACGGGAAGTGCGCGCCATGCTGACGGCGCCGTCATGAGTGAGCCGGCCCTCACGATGGCGCTGCCGCGCAGCTTGGCGCGGGTGCGGTTCTGCAGAACCAGGCGCACATCCGGGCGGTTGAGGGTTTTCTCGCTGATCTCCGGATCACAGTTTCGCGGTTACGTTGTTGCGCCGGCGCGCGTCGTTTGCGCCTGAAATTGCGGATGCAGTGATTTTCGTCCGCGATCTGGCATGGG
>JAFMSA010000148.1 GCA_017353855.1 Alphaproteobacteria bacterium | reverse complement strand
CCCGCCGACCGAAAGGCCGGTACGGCGGCCAGACATTCGAAGCAGAAGGCGCCAGCCAAGGAAATCGCCGTGGCGAATTGGACGATGCGGGAGACAACCAGTAAAACTTGCATGATGCTCCGCCGATCATCTGCCGCCGACCTGAAACGTGAACGTGCCGTCGGTCGGGTGCGTGTCGACCGACACGACATGCCAGGTGACCGTGTAGTTTCCGGCCGGCAGCGATCTCAGTCCGATCTGCAGCTCGGCCGGCTGGCCGGGCGGCGTTTGGGCATTGTTCAGATCGACGCGTTGGCCCGCCTGGTTCGTCACCGTTACACGGCTAAAGGCCGGCTCCAGGTCCTGCGTGAACCACAACATGAGAACAGGCGGGGAGGCCCGCATCGAACTGCCGACCGCGGGACTCGCATGGTCGAGAAAGGCGTGGGCCCGTGCCAATGGCGCAGCCCCGATCACAAACCCGCCGGCAACCAGTGCCAGTGCCATTACGTTCCTGAACATCTCACCACTCCGCAATTGGTCGGCCGATGCTGCGCGGAAACAGATCGTCGAGATAGAAATGGAGCTGAACGACGCCGCCGTAGCCGTGCCCGGTGCGACTGTTCGCGGGAATGATCGCCTCGGCGCCGATCTGAAAATATTGCCCGGCCCAGATAACCCCGGGCTGGATCGTGCCGGTCGTCTGGCTGGCCGGTACGCGATTGATCGGCGTCGTAAAATCGACCTCGACCAGCGGGATCAGTCGATTGAACGGTTCGCGAAGACCGACGTCCTTAACGCAACACTGCAGATAGGGAAGGCTGTATTCAAAGGCGAAGCCGTAATTGACATTGGTCGGGTTCGGCTCGCCGGCGCTCTCGACTTTGGTCGGAAAGTCGAAGCCGAGATTCCCGGTGATCGCAAAGGGGCGCAAATAGGGGAGTGAGGGCGGCAGATCGCCGAAACCTTTGCCGAAATTGAAGGTGGGCGACAACGTCGTAAAGTCAGGTGCGCCAAGCGCCTGGACCCGCCCGGTATGCGCCCAGGTCACGTTGAGCCCTAGCAGGCCGATTGCTTCGTGGGGTTCATTGACGAAGAGCTGATACTGCGCCCCCGTCTGTAACGGGCCGAGCCCGCTGACCGCCGGCAGACCTGACGGTTTCAGGCGTTGCCACTGACCGCCGATAGTCACGCCGATATCGGGCGTGATCCGCTTGGAAAGATCGATTTGGAAGTCGGTCTCTCGCGAGCCATCAGGCCCGGGCGGGCTGACGGTAATCTGCGGCAACGAAATCTCGTCGGCGACAAACGGATCGTCCGTCAGGATCGTCGCCGGGAAAAACCGCTGTCCGGCAAATCCGTGCGCGAGCGCCGCAGAGTTCGGGAAAAGAGCGGTGACGGCCACGGCAGCCACCGCCCCGAATCTAGTCGTCTTCATCTGAAGCCTTTCAACAGAAATGCTAGTCGGCCGCAGCCGCGCGAAGGCGGGTGGGCAACTGAGGGCGGCAGGCTCAGGCGAAGGGCGGGGCGCGGGAGCGGTAAGCGGCGGCGACAGCAATGCGTCCGAAATGGACCACGCACGAGAACGCCGGCAGCCTGGCGGGCGGCGGCACCCACAATGCCGGTGGCGCCGCCGGTGGGACGAAGCTGGCGAAGGCGGCGAGCGCACTGCAAACCGGACACCCAAAATGTTTGCTGTGCTCGTCGGACCTGTGATCCGCGTCGCGGTGTCCGGCGAGCAACGCCACTACGTTTCGGTCGACGCCATCGGGCTCGGGACAGGCACCGCACTCAGCCGACGGTCCAAGGACTTCGGCAAGATCGAACGCAAGGTGTACTGGGACCAGCGCGTTCAGAGCGAGCGCGAGAAGGCTGAGCCGTGCAGCCCAGATCTTCGTTCGCCACTTTCTCAGTTGCATCTATCGCGCCGGGGAAAGCTTGTTAATACAAAAGCGAGTTTAGCCGAACGGCCTGGATAGCTCGGGGAGGGTCGCGCGCCCGGATACATTTTGCAACCGCGTCCGTTGTTTTTTGACGCCATTGGGGACGCTGCCGTCACCGGCATGAAGGGGCGGATAGTCGCTTTAGGTTGTGGCCCCAAGCGGCCGGCGAACACTTCCGTGGGGCCGTCGCGAAAACCCGGCAGTCCGGTCTCGACGACGGCAGGCGGGGTCTGCTCAGCCGCTTGAAGGGGTTGCCCAACTGCCTACGCTATTCGTCGAGGCAAGCGTCTTTCAATCGCCAACCTTGAAGATGCCGTTGACCGTGTGATCGTCAGGGCCTTGAGGTAGGCTGCTGTTGCGGTTGGAGACGCAGGCACGGCTGATCAGCCAGGCGGGACTCGATGCGAGACGTGGCTACCTTCGGTTCGGCATAGTGCGAGGAAAGTGCATTTGGCCGAGCGCGATTTTCCGGATAGACGGAAGGGGGATGGAACTCTCATGGTGCTGATGAGCCTCTTTGTCGACGCACATCACCGCTTCTGGACCTATGGAACCCACCAGACGTCGTGGATGGAGGCGGCGCCGTACCGTATGCGGGCGACCCGGCACTCCAAACGCTGCGGCGTTCGTTTCGGCCAAACGAGCTAATGCCCGAACTCAAAGCAGCCGGCGTCCATTCCACCGTGACGATCGCGGCGGCGGATGGTCTGGTCGAAAACTGCTTGGCCAATGCTCGCGTCCATGATTCGATGGGCTTGGTCGGCTGGATCCCGCACGCGGATCCGAGCCAGGCTGAGCGAGTGCTGGACGAACGAACCGAAGAACCGGCTTTGGTTTCGCCAGTTAGAATTAAATGTCGCCTCGCGCCGCTACAATTTGCAACTCCTCCAGAACCTCCGGCAGAATGACCCAATCCGGGTCAGGCTCAGATCCATTCGGCGTTTCCGCACCGGCGACCGAGGATGTTCAGGCGACGATCAACCTGGCCCGCGCGATCTCCTGAAAGGCTTTTGCCGATACCGGCTGAGTTTCAGCTGGGGCGTGATCTCGCGCAAGCTGCGCGTCCAGGCGGCACCGGGCGCACGTCAGCCTTTCCGCTACCCGCACGGTGTCGCCTTGTGAGGTGAGTGCCCTTTTTTGTGCACATGCGTTGCCGATAAGCGCCACTTGAAACCGTCCTGCTTGGCCCGAAGCCTGATCGCTTGCCGGCCGGTTCTTTTGATACCCTGAATGGCCCTTCCCGATGTTGTCGAGAGCGATATTTCATCGGCAGACGAGATTTTGAGCGAATAGCGTGGTTCAAACCGGAGTGCCAGAGTGAGAGGTTCGCAGATGGGATGGCGGGTCGGGGTCGATATCGGCGGGACCTTCACCGACGTAGCATTGATCGATGAGGAAACCGGCAGCATCGGCATCGCCAAGGTCCCTACGACGACGCGGGACTTCACCGAAGGGGTAACCTCCGGACTTCGGGAAGGGCTGGCGCGGTACGGTGTCCCGCCGGCGGCGGTGTCACGGCTGTCGCATGCAACGACAGTCGTTACCAACGCGCTGCTTGAGAAGAATGGCGCCAAAACGGGGTTCGTGACGACACGCGGCTTCCGCGACGTCCTCGAACTGCGCCGATCCTCCCGGACCGATCTCTATGACCTTTTTCAGGACGCCCCGGCGGTACTGGTGCCGCGCCGCTGGCGTTACGAGATCGCCGAGCGCATTGATGCGCAAGGGAAAGTAGCTGTTCCGCTCGACGAGGGCGACGTCGACGCGGTCATCGCCGCAATCCGCGAAGCCGGGCTCGACACCGTCGCGGTGTCGTTTCTGTTCTCGTTCCTCAACGACGCACACGAACGGCGGGTAGGCGAGCGGTTACGGCAGGCGCTGCCGGGGGTCGGCGTCTATCTTTCCTGCGAGGTGCTGCCGGAAATCCGCGAGTTTGAGCGCGCCAGCACGACAGCGGTATGCGCCTATGTCGGGCCGCTGCTCACCCGCTATCTGGACCGGTTGCAGGGCACGATGTCAGACCTTGGCCTGCCGCGGCTCCTCGTAATGGGTTCGAGCGGCGGCATGTTTGATGTTGCCGAAGCGCTGCGCATGCCGGCGATGACAGTCGAGTCCGGGCCGGCGGCGGGCGTCATCGCTGCTGCGCTGGTCGGCAAGGAGCTGGAATTGCCGGACCTCATTTCGTTCGACATGGGCGGGACGACCGCGAAAGCGAGCCTTATCGCCGGCGGCGAGATTGCCGTGACCGCCGAATACGAAGTCGGGGGCGCGGGGCACTCGAAGCGGTGGCTGCACGGCACTGGGCATCCCATCCGGGTGCCAGTCATTGATCTCGCCGAGGTCAGTGCGGGGGGAGGCAGCATCGCCTGGGTCGACCAGGGAGGAGCACTAAAGGTCGGCCCGAAGAGCGCGGGCGCGGATCCGGGGCCTGCTGCCTATGGTCGCGGCGGCATGGAGGCGACGGTCACCGACGCCGATGTCGTGCTCGGTTATCTTGACCGTGAAGCGCTGCTCGGGGGCGCGCTGAGGATCGACCTGGCGGCGGCGGAAGCGGCGATCAGGCGGGTCGCCGATCCGCTCGGACTCGCCATTCCCGAAGCGGCAGCACGGATCGTCGAGATCGTCAATGCCAATATGGCCGAAGCCTTACGCATCGTTTCGATTGAGCGCGGACGCGACCCGCGCGAATTCGCGTTGATCGCGTTTGGCGGTGCGGGTCCGGTGCATGCGGCTGCGCTCGCGGCCGATCTGCTAATCCCGGAGATCATCGTGCCGCCCGCCCCGGGCGCGTTCTCCGCAATCGGGGTTGTCGCGAGCGATGTGAAGCGCGATTACTCTCGTACCCTCTATGCGGATTTGGCGATGCTCGATCCGGCTCGCGTTGCCGCTGTGCTCGCGGACATGGAAGCTACCGCCTCGGACATGCTCGCCGCAGCGGGGATTCCGTCCGAGCGGCGGGTACTGCTGCGTGCGGCCGACGTGCGATATCGGCGTCAAGCCTACGAGCTGACCGTACCGCTCGCGGCCGGCCCGATGTCGCGCGCCAGCCTCGATGCGCTCGCGAGCAATTTCCACGAAAAGCACCACCAGACCTACGGGCACGCCACTGCCGTGGAGGCGGTAGAGCTCGTCACGCTCAGGCTTACCGCTGTTGGCCGCCTCCCCGGATTGCAGCTGGGACGGCTTCCCGGAGGGGCCGCACCTGCTCGCCGCCGGGCGCGCGAAGTCTGGTTTGCCGAGACGGGCTTTGCCACTACCCCCGTGCATCAGCGCGATGAGTTGACGGTTGACCACCGTCTCGCCGGTCCGGCAATCCTCGAGGCGCTGGACTCGACGATCGTTATACCACCTGGCTGGATCGCCTGCGTCGATGGCGGCGGCTATATTCGGCTTCGCAGGAGGTGAGCCATGCCCGATACGTTGCTTGGGGTACCAGGGCTGCGGAGAAAGACAGACCCCGCCCGCTTCGAGGTCGTCAAAAACGCCCTCTATTCCGCGGCCGAGGAAATGAAGATCGTGCTCGCTAAGACCGCCTATTCGCCGTTGCTCAAGGTCGCCGGCGACTATTCGTGCGGGATCTTCGATGCACGCGGAAATATGGTGGCGCAAGGGCCGGATCTGCCAATACATCTCGGCTCGATGCCGGATGCAGTGCGCGCCGTAATCGCCGCGTTCCCAGTGGTCGAACCGGGCGATGTATACATCCACAACGACCCTTATAATGGCGGCTCGCATTTGCCGGACGTCAATGTGGTGGCTCCTGCCTTTCTGCGCGATCAGCTGTTAGGTTTTGGTTGCGTGCGCGCGCATTGGCCCGATATTGGCAGCGCGACACCCGGCAGCTACGGAGCGGTCACCGAGATCTATGGCGAGGGTCTGCGACTGCCACCGGTGCGGCTGTACAGGAATGGCCAGCCCGATCCCGACATCGAGCGCATCATCTTCGCCAATGTGCGCACACCTGCCGAGCGCCAGGGCGATCTCCGCGCTCAGATCGCCGCAAACCGACGCGGCGCACAGCGGCTCGAGGCGTTGGCGGGGAAATACGGTGCCGAGGAATTGCTGCGGATCATGGACGAGGTGCTCGACTATTCCGAGCAAATGATGCGCGCAGCGCTCGGCCGCCTGCCCGATGGCGAGGCGAGCTTCGAGGACCTTCTCGATGGTGACGGCGTGATCGAGCCGGGGGCGGAGTTCGACGAACCGTTCACGGTCAAGCTCACGATCCGCAAACGCGGCGAGGAGATCACCGCCGACTTTGCCGGGTCGGACGGGCAGGTGTCCGGTCCGATGAATGCGCCGCTGACGGTGACAGCATCGGGTGTCTATTGCGCGTTGAAAATGATCGCCGATCCACAGAGCCTCATTCCGCCGAATTCCGGTTGCTGGCGCCCGGTAACGGTGACCGCGCCACCAGGCTCGGTCGTGAACGCGCAGCCGCCGGCGCCGGTAGTGTACGCCAATCACGAGGTCTCGCACCGCGTCGCCGACATGGTGATGGCGGCGATGTTTCAGATCTGCGCGGACAACGTCATGGCCGCCTCGCAGGGCACTTCCGCCGTCGTGACCTTTGGAGGCATCGACCCGCGAAGCGGCGAGCGCTACGTCAGCTATGAGTCGTTGAAGGGCGGTTTCGGCGCCCGGCCGGGCAAGGACGGCATCAATGCCGTCGCGAGCACCACCAGCAACATGATGAACACGCCGGTCGAAATGCTCGAAATGGCTTTCCCACTAAGGATCGAGGAATATTCGCTGGTCCCCGACTCGGGGGGCGCCGGCACTTGGCGGGGTGGGCTCGGCGCGCGTCGCGTCTGGCGGGTACTGGGGCACGAGGCGCACGCCGCCGTGTGCTGCGAACGCACGATCACCCCGCCATTTGGCCTCGCGGGCGGCTTTACCGGCGGGCCGATGCGGCTTTGGCTCGAGCTCCCGGACGGCGCCGTGCGGCAGATCAACGGCAAGGGATCGTTTCGCGCGCCCGCCGGTGCCCGCCTCGTCGTGGAAGCGCCCGGCTCCGGCGGCTACGGCCCGCCGACGGGCCGGGATCACGCGCTCGTGCGCGAGGACCGTGCTGACGGGTACGTTACCCGCGAGCAGGAGGGCTCCTCAAATGTTGGCGCGCACGGTTAGCCTGGCGTTGCACGACGTGATCCACTCTGCGCGCGTGGACGGGCGTCGCCAGGGGGCAAGCTGCCTGGTCTTGCCGTTGAAATGGCCGGCCGGCTCATGACCTTGTAGACAAACGAGCAAAACAATAGGTCTTCGCGGCGCCAATCCCTTGCGCAGTGTCCTTACGGCGTTCCTGACGCGTTCACTTTTGCGCTCAACGGACGATCGCATGGGGGTAGTAACGGGAGCGTACTGCAAGGCGTGCGCTGATGGTGCCGACCCGCGGACTTTCCTTCCCGGCCATGATCATCGCCTTCGGCGAAACCGGGCCAGGGCTTCGTCTGCCTCGCAACAGGGGTCATCCTAACTAAATCCGGCAGTCCCAGCCCTAACCGATTGAAAAAATTAAATTCTCTTTAACTGCTCTGCGTTTGCTTGATTTTCCGAATCCGCAAATCGTTTCAACCTGTTGCAACGGTCTGGAGCAGCTAACTGCCGGATTTGGGGTCATGCATTTCCTCCTTTCCTCCGGCGCCCGGGGCGGCACCAGGTGCCTGAAAAGCGAAACCGAGGGCGCCGTTCTTGAGGAGCTTGACGGAGATGGTGCGGCAGGTCGCTATCAAATGATCATCGGCGCCAGGTCTGCTTTGTTCTTCGTTCCCGGCCATCCCGGCGTCTACACCGGCTCTCCGCCAAGGGGCTACTCACGATGAAGACTACGAGGCAGGAACGGCAGTTCCACCCCAGGAGCGGACAGCGGCGCGCGGGTTCCCCCCACTCGACGTCACGTGGTGTGCGAACCATATTGGACAGGATGAAGCTAGACCTTACCGATAACGAGCGGGCGGTCCTGATCACGGCGCTGCGCCGGCTCATCGAATTCGACCCACAGACGAAATCGCCTCAGATCCAGGCCTTAAAGGCCGTCCTGGATCGGCTGGAGCCCCAGAAACCACAACCCGTCCCCGATACTGCAAGCACCGGATGAACCCTGTCCTTGTCGACACCCCGGATTCTCCTCCCTTATCTTCGCGATAGTCGACGCGTTCGCTTCGCGAACTTTGCGTAACCGGTGCAACCGGCATGGATCGAGTCATGGCGTCCGGATGGCGGGGTTGACCCGGGTCAACGCACACAGACTTCGGCAGAAGGGAATCAGGGATCCGGCTTTGACGTAATGGACAAGCACGTCGTCGACGCCCCAAAAGAGGCGGTCGATGTCGCCAATGCCGCAGATGTCAAAGCGCGTGGCGGCCCTCGCTCATTCACCGCGCCGTTACGCCAGGGGCCCGGGCAGTTGCGGGCACCTACTTCCTGGCGTCGGCGTAGGGGTAGGCGGTCTTGCCCGTCG
>JAFMSA010000147.1 GCA_017353855.1 Alphaproteobacteria bacterium | reverse complement strand
GGGCGCGCATGGTGGATGCTGCGCCTCTTCGGTCACCACGATGCGGCGATACTCGATGGCGGGCTGCCGAAGTGGAAGGGAGAAGGACGGCCCCTCGAAACCGTCGCGCCGCGTGCGCCGCCGAGGAATTTCACGGCGCGGTTCGACCCGTCACTGGTGCGAGACCGAAGGGCTATGCTCGACAATCTGTCGACCCGGCGGGAGCAGGTCGTCGACGCCCGCGCCGCCGGGCGGTTCGACGGCACCGCCGAAGAAGCCAGGCCCGGGCTGCGCCGCGGTCATATTCCGGGCAGCCGCAATCTTCCCTACGACCAGCTGACCGACCCAAATACGCATCGCCTGCGCGGCGCCGAGGAGTTGGCGCGTCTGTTCGACGGCGCAGGGGTCGCTCTCGACCGGCCGGTCGTCACGAGCTGCGGCTCCGGGGTCACCGCCTGTGCGCTCGCCTTCGCATTGCATTTGATCGGCCATCCGGGTGCGGCCGTCTATGACGGGTCATGGTCGGAATGGGGGCTGCCGGGCGAGACCCCGGTCGAAACCGGTCCCGCTTCCCGCATCCCGCCGTAAGCGATGCTCGAGGACGTCATCACCTATCTCGAAATGCTCGAACGGCCAACCGGGCGGCGGGTCGCGGCCCCGTTAGAAAAGCTTGCATTGATGCACGCCGAACGCTGCACGGTCTCGTTCTATCGGTATCTCTACAACGCCGTCGGCGAGCCTTGGCTGTGGTTCGAGCGGCGGGCCATCGACGATGCGGCATTGGCGAAAGTGATCGGCAAGCCGACGATCGAGATCTTTGTCCTCTACGTGCGCGGCGTGCCGGCCGGCTTTTTCGAGCTCGACACGGCCGCACCGCGCGAGACGAAGCTGTGCTATTTCGGGCTCATCCCGGAGTTTATCGGCCGCCGGCTCGGTCCCTACCTGCTACAAGCTGCGATCGATCAGGCATGGTCGAGGCCGCTCGACCGGTTCTGGCTGCACACCTCGACCTTTGATCATCCCAAGGCGCTCAGCATCTACCAGCAGGGCGGATTTGTCGCCTACGCCCGCCGCCCGATTTTGTTCGAGGACCCCCGCGAGAGCGCCATCCTGCCGCGAACTCTCAAACATCCTCGGCTGCCCCCGCTCGATTAGAGTTAGATTGCCTCCGGATTAGAGTTAGTTAGCCTCAGCGTGCCGCCATACCGCGATCGTCGATGGCCGCGGCTGCAACCTGAGCGCGAGAACCGCTCGTCCAGGGATCTGGCACCTCGGCGAGCGCGTCGACCGCCGCTTCGGAATTGCAGCCGAATAGTGCCCGGCGTAAACGTGCGGCAACGCCGGGTCATCCACGCGCATCTTTCGCCCTGCCGCGTCTCACCGGTGCGTACAGCGATCGGCCTCGCCGATCAGGATCAGTGTGTCGGCCTGCTTGGGAAACGGTCCGGCACGGGCCGAGCGTCGAGGCGCGGGCGTTGCTCGGGCCACGTCAGCCGTTTGCCGTCGCCGAGAAGCGCAGGCGGGCGCGCTGCCAGGTTGTGTAACTTCACCCGGGGCGCGCCCCCGCCGGCTCTCACCGCTCGCCTACAGCGGCTTTGTGCCCACAGCGCAGTGCAGCGGATGAGCCATGAACAGCAGCCCCTGCCGCTCCGCCCGCTCGCGCGCCGCATGCCAGACCGAAAGCTCCTGCGGCGAGAGCTGCGAGAGCACATGGTCCTCCCGGTTGCGCCAGATCGGCCCGCCGGGCCGATCCAACGTCACGAGGAACGGGAAGCATACGAGATCGACAAAGCCCGCTTCCCGCATCCGGTGATAAAGGCGCCGGTCTGCGACTCCGGCGGGGCCGACGGAATGCGGCGGCGCTTCGACCTTGCGCAGGATGGCCTCGGGCAAGATGAGGTTCCACCACTGCGGCATATCGAGCGCGCGCACGATGAGCCCGGCCCGGCCGCCTGGGCGCAGCACGCGCATCACCTCGGCCATCGCCCGATCGGCGTCGCATTCCTCGAACACGGTGACGGAACACACACAATCGAATGCTTCATCCTCGAACGGCAACGCCTCGGCGTTGCCCTTGATGAAGCGGATCGCGTCGGCGAGTTCTTCAGCCTCAGCGAGCTCCGCGGCTTCTTCCAGTAAGAACGGGTTCACGTCGACCGCCGTTATCGGGTTGCCCCCGTCGAGCCAGCGTGCCAGCAAGCGTACCAACGATCCCGCACCGCAGCCGACCTCGAGTATCAGTTCGCCAGGTCGCGGTGCGATCGTCTCGACCAAGGTCCGGAACATCGCCTGGTAGGTCGCCATCTGCGCCCGGTCCTCGAGCGAGGCGACGCCGCCCAGATGCGGCCCTCCGAGCCTTACGACCGTGAAGCGGCGCGCAAGAAGAGGAAGCGCCGGGCCCCACTGCGAGGGGGCAAGAAAGAACGGCAGCAGGATCAGGGCGGGGCCGGAACCCTCGATACGATAGCTAATGCCGGCATGTCTTCCTTCCGACGCTGCGGAGCCGGGGACGTCGGCCCTGCGCCCGGTCGTGGTCAGTCGCTGCAGGAACCGGATAATTTGCTCGGCGATCTCCTCGGTGCGGTCGGCGACCGCATCGGCCCAGCTGCCGGGAGCCTCATACCCGGGAAGAACGAAATGCTCGGCGGCCGGCAAGCGAGCGGCGGCGCGAGCCGTGGCCTCGGCGGCGGGTCCGCGTTCGCCCGCGATCATCAGCACGCGATCGGCAATCTCCGCGAAAGGTGCGGGATCGAGGCGGTGCGGCACGCACAGGACGGCGCCGGCCACCCGCTCGGGGTGCCCCGTTGCGAGGCCCGAGATATCCCGTGGTATCGGAGTTCCGAAATACGCGGCGTCGAGCCCTAAATGGTCCATCAATGCGACCAGCCGGTCGGCCGGCGACCTATCCCCGTCCTGCCGCACAAGCCCCCTCCTGTGTGTTCCCCGCCCTCGCTGGTTGAGAGGCTACCCCCGCCGTTCGGGGCGATCAATTCCAGGCAGCGCCCGGCCCGAAAAAGACATCGAGCGATCAGCACCGGTGCGCGCTGCCGGGGTCAATGCGCCGGATCCGGCTCAGGAACTGTCTGGCGGGCTCACTCCGATCGGCGAAGAATTCCCCGCGGCGGCCAGCGCTTGACGTTTCACCTCGGCCCATGAAGAAGCAGAATTAGAGATAGATCACCGCAGTGAAGAAGCAGGCTTCGAGAGAGGTACCGTTCGCCATCCCAAGGCTCAGATAGGACCGTCCGCCGGCAATGCGGCGACCGGACAGATGATCGCTAAGCAGCCGCCCGCATATTCTCGATGATCGCCGCCGCCGCGCGCGCGGGATCGTCGCTTTTGACGATCGGACGGCCGACCACGAGATAGTCCGCCCCGGCGGCGATCGCTTCCGCCGGCGTTCCGGCGCGCTTGTGATCGTCGAGCGAAGCCCCCGGCAGACGTATTCCTGGCGTTACGACAAGCAACCTTTCCGCCCTGGCGGCGCGCCGGATCTCGTTCGGATTGTCGCGCGGCGCGGCGATGATCCCGTCGCAGCCCGCGGTGAGCGTCATCTGCGCGCGCTCGGTGATCAGTTCGGCGACGCTGGCGCGGTAGCCCAGGATACGCAACCCGTTCGCATCGAGGCTGGTCAGCACGGGAACCACCAGAATCTTCAGGTTCGTACCCTTCTTGCCCTCCCCGGCGGCTCGGATGATCTGGTCGTCGCCATGAACCGTAACGAACGTGACACCACGCTCGGCGGCTCTTGCGACCCCTTGCCTTACAGTCGCTGCGATATCGAACATCTTGCTGTCGAGAAAGACCCTTCTGTCCCTGCGGAGGAGATCATCGATCAGCTGCTCGAAGCCTGCCGCGAATTGCAGCCACAGCCCGAGCTTGAAAAACGAGACGACCCCGTCGAGTTTGTCGATCAGCGCGCGGGCCGCGCTGATCGTGGGGACGTCGAGTGCGACAATGAGGCGATCTTCGATTTTTTCGGGCACTTCACGCGGCAGAGACATCAAGCACCCCTCGGCTCGTTAGGCTTGAAGACCCTAACCCGGAGAGCCAGGCCAGCCAAGCCGCAGCTCGCCCCGTCGCACCTGAAGCGCCACCCGCCGCTGCAGTGTGGCAAATAGCACGCCGGCGACAATGACGATCAGCGCGCCCAGCCGCACCACGATGCGATCGATCCGGCGGCCCAGACTGCTCAAAAGCGCAATTCGAGCCGCGGCTCGAGCTCCCGCAGCTCGGTCTTGGTCACGACTGTCGTCGATCGCGTCAAAGATTTCGGTCGCGATCCGCTCGGCCGCCGGCTCTCCATACCGCCATTCTCGAGCGCGGGTGAGGGTGAGGCGGTCGGTGGCGTTTTTTGATTGCCCGCCTGTCAATTCTCGTTGTGGGCTTCCTTGCGTAATTCGCCATTCCGCTCATGCGCGTTCACGATCAATTGCTCGTCCGTCTCGATCACACCCCTCGCACGGGCGCGCCGCCTCGCCCTTCACCGGCATCGCTCATCCAAGGCCATAGACCCGGATTTGTCTTTGTCACTGATCGGGTCTTTTGGCGCCGGCACCGGCGCGTTGATTTGCCGTTCGGCTGGCGAACGGGTCGCTCCATTGCGATCTCCACGGCAGGACCTCCCCTAGGCCTTAGGCTAGCCGCTGGAGGCGTTTTGGCGCAGCCGCTCCTTGCTCTCGGCAGACCAGACTTCGTCTAACGTGTACATGGACGGGTACGCGAGCGCTCCCGGCGGCAGCGACAGCCAAGGCAATTTGGTTCGTATGAAAATGTGAACATCCGGTTTGACGGCTTCGGGATTGTCGAGCGTCCCCGCGCGAACAAACAGGCAGTCGCCGGCTCTGGCATAACGGCTCCAGAGAGTGGTCCCGCAATCACCGCAGAAATACACGTCGTGGGGGTGCCCGCTGCCGCCTGTCAGCCGGGACGATCTGGGTGCGGCGTGGTCCGCTTCGACAAACCTCTTCTCAATCCAGATATTGATCACGAACGGACCGCCGGTCAGCCGCTGACAGTCCCGGCAGTGGCAGGCATGAACAATCAGCGGGCTCGCGGACAATTTGTACCGGATCGCGCCACAGGCGCATCCACCTTCAAGACTCATGGCCCCTCCTGATTACCGCTTACCGGCATTACCCTGCGCGCGGTCGCCCGCTCCACGACGCGCCATAGATACCAGCTCGCCACGGTCCGGTAGGGCTTCCATCGCGTGCCATAGTCCGCCAGCTCCTTCGGGGTCGGCAGGCCGCGCTCATAGGCAAGCGCGAATCCCTTTCGTACCCCATAATCGTCGACGGGCAACACGTCCGCACGGCCGAGGTGGAAAATGAGCAGCATTTCCGCGGTCCATCTGCCAATGCCGCGGACCCGGACGAGGCGGTCGATAATCGCCTCGTCCTCCATGCCACGGATCTCGCAGAGTGTCGGCACCTCGCCGCTGACGGCCTTTGCGGCGAGATCCCGCAGCGACAGGATCTTCGAGCGCGACAAGCCGACACCGCGCAGCTCTTCCTCAGACGCGCCGAGAACCTGTTCGGCCGTCGGGCACCCGCCGCAAGGCGGGAACAGTGCGCACAGCCGAGCGAAGATCTTCGCCGCCGCCTTGCCGGTGAGCTGCTGATAGACGATCGCTTCTGCCAGCGCACCAAAAGTGCTCGAGGTCCGGTGGAGCTGCATGCGCAACGGCCCGAGCGTGTCGATGATGCGGGCGAGCGCCGCATCGCGCATACGCAGGTGTTCGACCGCAACCCCCGGATCGAAGCAGAGCCTCGCTTGGAGGTTGAGCGCGTCCGGCACCCCGTTTGCCCGCACACTTTCGATCGCGAGCATACGCAGCTTGGTCGCCGTGCCGCCATGCGCGGAAAAGCCGCCAGGTTTGCCGCCCGCGGCGAGCACGCGATGGCACGGCACGACGATCGGGACCGGGTTTTGCCCAAGCGCTTGCCCAACGGCGCGCGCCGCTGCGCGGCTCCCCAGCCGGGCCGCGATATCCCCGTATGAGAGCGTCTGCCCCGGCGGGATGCTGCGGGCAATGTCATAGACGCGCCGGTGGAACGGCGGGACGCCCTTCAGGTCGAGCGGTATCGAAGACAGGTCGCTTGCCTCGCCCCGCAGCAATGCGGCGATCGCATGGACGGCCCGCTGTATCTCCGGCGGGGCCGCCGCTTCGCCCGCAGCCGGGAAGCGATGGAGCATGCGCTCCCTGGTCGCGCTGTCGCTTGCCTCGGGAAGCTGGATCCCGACGATGCCGTGCTCGCCCCAGGCGATGCCGCACCGGCCGATCGCCGTGTCGAAAAGAGAAAAACCGCGTGCTGTCATGGCCCGACCCTACCACCGGACCAAACACCGGAAATTGGAGAATCTTGCGGTCGCGGCCGCTGGCGGCCATTGCGCCGGTTCCGCCGGCGTCAGCTGCCGGTCGCCGCCCGGAAGGCGCGCACGAACTCGTCAAGCTCGTCGGTGCTGGCATCGGAGACCGCCCAGAGGCCGAGATCACCCTCGTCCCAATGCCGCAAATTGTACCCGTGGCGGATGAGCGCCCTGTCGAGACCGCCCTTCGTCGCGGGCAGCACAAAAACATTGATGACGTGCTCGCGGCGTTTGTAGACAAGCGCCGGCACCGGTTTTCCGTCGATCAGGTCGAGGCGGCCGCCGATCAGCGGGAAGCCGTCGGAGCGCAGATCGACGACCGGCGGCGATAAGTCGCTGCGCCCGGCGAACCAGGGCTTGACCGTGTGCTGATCGGAGGAGGCGACGTCGGTCAGATGGGTGCCCAGCAGCGAGCGCAAGTGGCTGTCGATCAGCTCGGAGGCAATCCTGTCTTCCTGCCGCTCGCCCAGCAACATAAACGTGCCGCCCGAGCCGACCGCGACCGCCAGCAGAAGCGAGGCGGCATAAGCAAGCCAGCCCGGTGCGCGCGCCGCTGTCGGCGCGCTCGCCACAGCTTCTCGGCGCAGCGCCAGCCGGATCTGACGGCGCAACGCCGCGGGGGCTTGGTAGACCGGAACGGAGCCGCGGATGCCATCGCGCAGACGCTCGAGTGCCGCTGCCTCCGGGCCGCACTCGGCGCAGCCGGCGAGATGTTCACGCAGCACCGCACGCTCGGTCTCGGGCAGTTCGCGATCGATATACGCATCGAGCCGGGCGCGCACCTCCTCACAACGCATTACCCACATCCCTTTCCATCCCACGCCCGACGCAGCGCCGCGCGCGCCCGGTGAAGCCGCGACATTACGGTGCCGATCGGCACGCCGGTCACCTCGGCGATCTGGCGGTACTCGAGTTCGTGCAACTCGCGCAACACGATCACCTCGCGAAGCGGCGGCGGCAGTTCCTCGATCAGCCGATCGAGACGCTGCAGATCGGAGCGGCTTTGCAGCAGAGCATCGGCGTCAATCGTCGCCGCCGGCGGGTCGTGGCCCGGAATGTCCGGGTCCCCCTCGGATGCGAGCGACACAAGCTCCGCCGGACGGTTGCGCCCGAGCCAGTCGTAACAGGCGCGTCGTACGATTCTGAGCAGCCAGCTCTTGGCATCACCCTCACGATAGCTGTCGAAATAACGAAACGCCCTCAGACAAGCCTCCTGAACGACATCGGCGGCATCGGCCTCGTTCCGCGTCAGCCATCGGGCGAGCGCATAGGCGGCATCGAGGTGGGGCAGCACCACCGTCTCGAACCGGGTTTGCCGACGCCGCTGCGCGATCCACGCCATGTGCCCTTCTACCCCGCATCGGCCAAGACCGCAGCACAATGCGAGATTATTCCGCGCGCTGCCCGCGCGGTTGCAATCGCCGTTCCCAAGCGCCACACTTTGCCGGCGCACCGCAACACGACAGCAGCGTCGTTCCCGGGGCGCGGGCAATCTCCGGGGCGGACCGCAAGGGCCTGCCGCCACGGATCTGCGGGTCGAGCCGGGGTCAACCCGGAATGACGGGCTTCGGAAAGGATAGTGTCCGATGGAAATGACGGGCGAACATCGTATCCCCGCTCCCCGCCAGCGTGTCTGGGAGGGGCTCAATGATCCGGAGATCCTCAAACAGGCGATACCCGGCTGTCAGACGATCGAGAGGGTGTCGGACAACGAGTTTACGGCGAGGGTGCTCGCCACGGTCGGGCCCGTGAGGGCAACCTTCAGCGGCAAGGTCATTCTGTCCGACCTCGACCCGCCGCAGAGCTATACGATAAGCGGCGAAGGTACCGGCGGCGCCGCCGGTTTTGCCAAGGGCGGCGCCAAAGTCAATCTCGACGAGGAGGGAGCCGAGACGGTGCTGCGCTATGCGGTGCAGGCTCATGTCGGCGGCAAACTCGCGCAGATCGGCTCGCGGCTTATCGACTCGGTCGCGCGCAAGATGGCCGACCAGTTCTTCACGCGATTTGTCGCGGCGGTCGCACCCGACCAGCCCGCTC
>JAFMSA010000146.1 GCA_017353855.1 Alphaproteobacteria bacterium | reverse complement strand
AGCGGAGCTGCAGCTGGACCGCACGCTGAAATGCGGGATCAGCGCGGCAAACAGCCGGATCTCGATTTTGTCGAAATCACCTTTCGCGTAGGGACGATATACCGCGAATGCGGTGCACGTCGGGTGTTCGACCAAAAGATTCGTTGCCAGAAATGCTTCGACGCCTTGCGGTCTGAGCCATTCGTTAAAAAAGTCCGTCCGGACGGATTTTAGCCAGGCCGCGGCAATCGAGCCCATCCCTCCGGGACTCGCGGGAAGGGACCCCGGCGGATCCTTGGCCGGCCCCCCGGAGAGGTGGTGGCATGCTTACGTGAAGCCGACGCCTGCGAAGCCGAGCGGGCGGCCGCTTGTTTATCCTCCCGGATGCGCGCCCGAACCACGGTCTGAGTCGAGCGTATCGATCGCCTCTGCGATATGCCTTCCGGACCGACCAGGTTGCTCACCATAAGGGCATACCGGCCTGCCTTCCTATTCGCACGCCGGCGAAAACTGTTGCTTCCTCGCTTGCCTGGGTGATCTTCCCGTCCACCTTTTGAAGGCAGAACTGAACGCTCCTAGTTCTGAATAACCGAGCAACCAAGCAATCTGCTGGAGCGACATCCGGGCATCCGAGAGGTAACGACCAGCAAGGCGCTGCCGGAGCTGCTCTAAAATTTCGCCGAAAGTCACCCCCTCCTTCGCCAGCTGCCGGACAAATGACCGCCTGCTCATGCCAAGCCGCTGCGCGACCGCCGCGGCCCGTGCCTCGCCGCTAGGAAGCAGGTCGACAAGCTGGTTTATCACCATGCTCTGCAGCGCGCTAACGGAGTGCCTCGCCGCAAGTAGGTCGTGGGCATGCGCCGTCAGGATCTGCTGCAGATAGCTATCCTCGGAGATCTCGCGACCGACACCTCTGCGACCACGTGGACCGATTTAGACGTGTCCTGCGAGGCATGCCTTATCCGTCGGGCGCAGACGATTCGAAGTTGGGCCCGACGAATTGGCTGAAGCCGAGCGCTAACGGACATCGGGAAATGAACCGGGATACGGGCATCGCCCGGCGCACCGAGACATTGACGTCGACCGAGCTCGAGACCTGCGGCGTGTGTCACTCGCGCAAGGCGATCGCCAAGAACCCGCTGCCAGGCGAGCCCTACCTCGACGGCTATCTACCGGCGCTGCTGGAGGCCGGTTTCTATCAGGCCGACGGGCAGATCGAAGGCGAGGTCTACGAATACGGCTCTGTTCTACAGAGCCGGATGCATGCCGCCGGGGTAACTTGCTCGAACTGTCACGAGCCGCGCAGCGCGAAGCTGCGCGCCGAAGGCAATGCGCTCTGCACGCAGTGCCATCTGTCGGTAAGTTTCGACGTCCGCGAGCATCAGCATCACGAACCCTGCGGCACCGGCGCCCAATGCGTCAATTGTCACATGCCGACCAAGACCTACATGGTCGTGGATGAGCGGCGTGATCAAGCCTGCGACCTTTCGGTTTCGCCGAGCACGCCGGCACCGCCGTGTAAGGCAGCGAGCCCTGCCGTGAGGCCCGCGAAAAAGGGAAGCGCGTAATTCGCGAGAGTGAAGGGCAGCCAGCAGAAAAAGACGATGCCGAAGACCCTGATGATGAGACCGATGACGATCATGGTGGTGGTCTCCGCGACAAGGATCGCATGGTCGCGCCTGCCACCACCTCCACGGCGCGAGTTGACAATGGAAGACGGCAGCGTAAATGCGTCGCGCTGGTGGTCGAAAGTCGCTAAGGATGCGGCAACTGGCGCAAGCCGCCTCGGCATTCGGGTGTGACCAAGACACTGGCCATCAGGGGGGTGTGGTGACGCTACTCGTCAGTGGCCAAGAGCGCGATCCGCGTTCCGCAGGCGCATCCAACGTCCGATTTGCTGGAGTGGCTCAGCGCCTCAAGCACTGCCCGTTCTTTCCGTCAGACTCCATGCCGGCGCGCGCGCCCGGGGCGCGGCGCCGATGATCACGACGTCGACGATTTCGCTTCCGGATTCGGGTGAATACCGGTTCACGGAGCAGCCCTACCGAACCCCGACCCGCGAACACGACACCCTTCTGCTGGCGCCGCAAGAGCAAGCTTCCCTCTCGCCAACCCATCGGCGATTTCCTCGAGGTCGTCAACCGCTGCGATCTGGATCTCGGGCACAAGCCAAACCCGATCAGCGGGCGAGCACGACGTGTTCAGCGACAAATCGGACTTGCTCACGACGCGTGATCCCCGAAGATATCGACGATACCGTCGACGTGCTGGGTGCCGATGACGAGGCGGTCTTCGCAGAGGCCTGCCGGTTGCGACTGCATCGCGGATCACGGCCTGACGCGGGCACGCACGGCAAATCGCGGACGACGAGAACCGAGCAGTTCGCGTGGCGCACCACTCGACCCGCGTTGGTCCCGGCAGATAGTCTTTCATCGCCGGCCGGTGCGAGCCGGCGACGATCAGCTCGGCCTTCATTTCTTCGGCTAATTCCAGGATCACGTCGTAAATGCTTTCACCGTGCTCGACGACGACCTTCGGCCTCAGATCAGAGGCGTTTACCTCGCGAACCCGGGCCGCAGTTAGTTTTCCAGGCTGCGCCATCATCTCGTAGCCGACCGCGCGAGACATGATGCGGGCGGTGGTCGTGCGGGGCGCGTTCCCCGTGAGGCCTTCGTGACGCCCACGCGCACAGCCAGATGATCGGCGACTTGGGCATAAACGAGCGCCTCGATTTCTCGAATGACCGTTAGCGCGACCAGTTGCTCCGAGCCGGACTTGCGCGCCTGTTCGGCCGCCGCGACCAGCGGCAGCCGCCATCCGCTCTCCTCGTTCAGGTCGACCGCGACCAGGATGCGCTTGTACATCGGAAGGCCGCTCGCGAAGGACGATGTACTTGAAGAGCGCGACCCCGAAGACCAGCACCACCGCTAGCGCTAGCAGGACCATGCTGCCGCCCATAGCCCAGCCCTGACCCGTCGCCATCATGTCGCGCATCGTCCCAAACATCGGCCGCCTCATTGAATGCCGAATGCGAATGTAGAGGCGGTTGTCAGCACGTGCGCTGATAGGGATCAATGCGCCCGACCGCCCCTGGGCGCCCAATCGCGCCACAGGAGGGCTTACGGATGCGGCTACTAGACTCTCTCCTTTTTCCTGGGCGCCGCTTCCCTTCCGCCTTGCAGAAAGGCTTTAGCGTCGAGCTTGCCAAATATCTCAATAAGCAGGGCGACAACACCGGTCCAACCCGTCTGGTGACTGGCCCCGATGCCGGCGCCATTGTCGCCATGGAAGTACTCGTAGAACAGAAGATTATCCCGCCAATGGGGATCGTTTTGGAATTTTCCAGCGCCGCCAAAAACCGGCCGGCGGCCACTCGCGTCGCGAAGGAACATGCGGGTCAGGCGATTGACGACCTCGTGCGCGACCTCGAACAGGTTCATCAGCGTGCCAGAGCCCGTCGGACATTCGATTTTGAAGTTGTCGCCGTAATACGCGTAATAGTGCAAGAGGGCGCGGATGATCAGCGCGTTGACCGGCATCCAGATCGGCCCGCGCCAGTTCGAGTTGCCGCCGAACATGCCAGTATCGGATTCGGCCGGCAGATAGGTGACCCGGTATTCCTGTCCGACGGCCGAAAAGACATAGGGGTGCTCGGCATGATAGCGCGACAGCGACCGAATCCCGTATGGGCTCAGAAATTCGTTCTCGTCCAACATGCGCGTTAGGATCCGGCGCAGTCTGCTCTCATTTAAGAGCCCCATGATGCCGCGTTCCGCGACGCCCAAGTGCCCGGGTCCTGTCGGATGAATGGATCCTTGGAGTTCCGGCATGCGCCGCCAGCGATCATAGATAGCCGTTGTTAGAGTGGGGACCTGCTCGCGCTGCCATTTTTCTATGACCGTCGTGGCGCAGAGCGGCAACAGACCCACCATCGACCGAACCTTAAGGCGCGTCGCGGTTCCGTCCGGCAAGCGAAGGACGTCATAGTAGAATCCGTCCTCCTCGTCCCACATTCCGCCCGGACCGATTGCATTCATCGCGCGCGCGATCAGCAGAAACTCTATGGCATAGTTCGCCGCCAGCTCCTCATAGGTTGCGTCGTGCGCAGACAGCTTGAAGGCAATCTCGAGCATGTTCTGGCAGAACAAGGCGACCCACGCGGTGCCGTCGGCCTGCTCCAGATGGCCACCGGTCGGCAATGGTGCGCTGCGGTCGAAGACGCCGATGTTATCGAGTCCGAGAAACCCGCCTTCGAAGAGGCTCCGGCCAAAGCGGTCCTTGCGATTCACCCACCAGCCGAAATTCGTGGTGAGCCGACCGAACATCCGCTTCAGGAAGTCGAGATCGGTGCGCCCGTGCAGCGCCTGCTCCATGCGGTAGAGGAAAATCGCCGCCCAGGCCTGTACCGGCGGGTTGACGTCGCTGAAATTCCATTCATAGGCTGGGATCTGACCGGTCGGGTGCAGATAAACTTGGCGCAGAAGCAGATCCAATTGCTCCTTGGCGAAATCGATATCGACGGTCGAGAACGCGAGTGTGTGAAACGCAAGGTCCCAGGCGGCGAACCACGGGTACTCCCATTTGTCCGGCATCGAGATGACATGATCGCCGATCATGTGGAACCACTCGCGGTTGCGAATCTGGTGGGCCGAGGGCTGCAGAGGGTCGACGCCGTGCTCTTCGAGCCATCTGTCCGTGTCGTAAAAGAAATACTGCTTGCTCCACAGCATGCCGGCCAGTGCCTGGCGCATCACATTGGCCTCATCCTCGCCGACACTAGCGGGGGAGATCGCCTTGTAGAACGCGTCCGCTTCCTGCCGGCGCTCGTCGACGATTCGATCGAAATCGATGACGAAGGGGACCCGCGAGCCGGTGTTGCTCAGCCGGAGCCGTATGACAGCGGTTTCGCCAGCGCCGACGGAGAGCTGATAGTGCGCTGATGCCTTGGTTCCTGTCCGGGCTGGGTTGACCGCATCTTCCCTGCCCGCTACGACATGGTTGTTGATCCCATCCTTGACGTAGGGCGTCGGGTTCGGACGGCCAAACAGTTGCTCGTTATTCGTGCCGTTTTCGGTGAATAACAGGCGCGGATGTTCATCACAATGGAGAAGGAAGCTGCCGAGCTCGGCATGAGACGCCTCGATCGCTCGCCCGACCTTTGCCGCAAGAAAGGTTTTGGGTGGTCCGGCCACCAGGTCCAGGTATTGCGAAACCATAGGGTCGGAAGTACGTGCAGCCTGGCGGGCTCCGGTCCGCGGTTGGCCACGCTCATCCGGATCAGAATGTCAGTCGGCGTGACCTTAGCGTACTCGACAAACACATCGAAATATCGATCTTCATTGAAGACGCGGGTATCCAGTAATTCATATTCCGGATCGTTTCGGCTGCGCCGCCGATTGGTTTCGACAAGATCGCTATACGGGTACGCGTTTTTCTGGCGGATCGTCTTGTCCTGAAGGATGACGCCACTGATGGACTCAGCCCCATCCGGGGCGGTGAACAGCATTTCGCGATAGGTGCAGCGATTCTGCTCGGTGGACTGAACTCCGAGCGCCTCGAACCGCCTGGTCAGCGTCGGGACAGTTTCGTCCGCGGTGAGAATGCCCTTTCCGCTAGCAACCAGAGCGGCTGCGGCCCTCTGCACGTCGTCGCTCATCACGAGCTCTCGTAGACGGCCTTGGATCATCTTCCGGCGCGTGGTCTGCACCGTTCTGAGAGTCGCACGCGCCGGCCAGGGCTTCATCCAGCTCAACCAGAGCCGACCGGTTCGATGCCTGCTGGCCCCCGGCCGGGTATCTACAAGCGCAAACTGAGGCCTCGAGCGCGGAGAGACCTTGATCTACATCAACGCGTCGACGCGACTTTCGCAGCAGCGTTGGAATCGGCGACAAACCAGGAAGCCCGCCGCGAGTTACTCTGATGGCATCTAGTTCGAAAGCGATAGTCGGTCTTGGCAACGAGCGCGAGGTCCTCGACCTCGTCGCCAATTCCGTCATGAGCCTATGGGAGGTCGTCAATGATTTGACGCGTCTGCGGCCTACCCGACGCGAGCGGCGCCGGGTAACTATTTTTGGTTCTGCCCGAGTCCTCGAGGATCATTGGGTCTATGCCGCGGTGCGCACGATGTCGCCGAGGAACTCACCCGCCTCGGGTACGACATTGTCACTGGAGGCGGGCCGGGGCTGATGGCGGCGGCTAATGAAGGAACGCGGCGGGCCGACCCCAATGCTCTCACGATCAGTTGGCATACGCGTTGAATTGCCATTCGAGGAGGATGTCAATGCTTTCGTCAGTGAAACGTACGAACATTCGAACATTGCACTTTTTACACGCGCCTTCACCACTTTGTCCTGATGTCAGACGCCTTTGTCGTCATGCCGGGTGGCATCGGCACGGTGCTCGTAGCCATGATGATATGGCAGCTTCTGCAGGTCGGGCACTTGCAAGACGCCCCTCTTGTCATGGCAGGAAAGATGCACGCAGAGCTCGTTACCTGGTACCGGGACCACATGCTTCACCAAGAACCCCGTCTCGCTGCTGCACCGGAGGGCATTTCGCTCCGGCAATGCGTTGAAGATGGGGCAGGGATTCTGCGGATTATCCGCGCACACCTCAGCAACTGGGCGACCGCTGCGAACAGAGCGTCCGACGACGGGAGGAGATATCCTTTTGGTACAGCCTCTGCCACTGGCCTCCGTTGTTGTTGAGAGAGGCAAGAGCTTTCCCCTCGGCGCGACCGTGTCACCCGCCGGCGTCAACTTTAGCGTGTTTTCTAAGCACAGCACCGCAGCGCAGGTGCTGCTGTTCGACCAGGTAGATGACCCTTTGCCATCTCGGGTCATTGACCTCGACCAGTACCGCAACCGCACCTATCACTATTGGCACACGTTTGTGCCGGGGATCGGGGCAGGGCAGATCTATGGTTACCGGATCGCTGGTCCCTTCGAGCCCGAGAAGGGGCAGCGATTTGATGCCCAAAAGGTGCTGCTGGACCCCTATGGCAAGGGTGTCGCACGGCCTGCTGCCCGCAGTCGCGAAGCAGCCCGCAAGCCAGGCGACAACGCAGCGACGGCGCTGCGAAGCGTGGTCGTCGACTCCGCCGCTTACGACTGGGAAGGCGATGTTTTGCTTGGCAGACCGTTCGCCGAGACGATCATCTACGAGATGCATGTCCGCGGGTTCACCCGACATCCCAACAGCGGCTTGACCCCGCCCAAACGGGGAACTTACGCGGGGGTGATCGACAGAATACCGTACCTGCAGGATCTCGGTGTCAGTGCTGTTGAGCTGCTGCCGGTGTTCGCCTTCGACGAGCAGGATGCACCGCCGGGCCGTACCAACTATTGGGGTTACCAGCCGTTTTCTTTCTTCGCGCCGCATCCCGGCTACAGCTCGCGGAAAGACCCGCTGGGAGTGCTGGACGAGTTCCGCGATATGGTCAAGGCGCTGCATCGCGCCGGTATCGAAGTCCTCCTCGATGTCGTTTACAACCACACCACCGAAGGCAATGAAGACGGTCCCACTTTCTGCTTTCGCGGCTTGGCCAATGAGAACTACTACATCCTGGGCCGGGACAAAGCGCGCTATGCTGACTACACCGGCTGCGGCAACACGCTGAACGCGAACGAACCGATCGTCCGACGGTTGATCCTCGATAGCCTACGCTATTGGGTAACCGAGATGCATGTTGACGGCTTCCGGTTCGACCTCGCCTCGATCCTTTCGCGTGACGAAGACGGCCAGCCGATGGCGTCGCCGCCGATCCTTTGGGATATCGAGTCGGACCCGATCCTCGCTAACGTCAAGCTGATTGCCGAGGCTTGGGATGCCGCAGGCCTTTATCAGGTCGGCAGCTTCGTCGGTGACAGCTGGAAGGAATGGAACGGGCAATTTCGCGACGACATCCGATCTTTTCTCAAGGGCGACAACCGGGTCGCGCGTGCAGCGGCATACCGCCTGACCGGCAGCCCGGATGTTTACCAGCGCGAAGAACGCGAGGCCGACCAGAGCATCAACTTCGTGACTTGCCACGATGGATTCACGCTCAATGACTTGGTTTCCTTCAACAACAAGCACAACGATGCCAACGGCGAGGATAACCGCGACGGCAACGACCAGAACTCAAGCTGGAATTGCGGCAGCGAAGGCAGCGCCGGCGATCCCGACGTCGAAAAGCTGCGCAACCGTCAGATCAAGAACTTTCTGACACTGACCCTCCTTGCGATCGGTACGCCGATGTTGCTGATGGGCGATGAGGTACGGCGCTCGCAGGGGGGCAACAACAACGCTTATTGCCAAGACAACGAGACTTCCTGGTTCGATTGGACGCTGGTCAAAAAAAATTCTGATGTTCATCGCTTTGCTAAAGCCATGATCGCGTTACGGATGAACCGAAGTCTGTCGATCGAGCACCTCGACATGAC
>JAFMSA010000721.1 GCA_017353855.1 Alphaproteobacteria bacterium | reverse complement strand
CATAGACGGCTTTCATCGCAAAGCGATCGGCGAGCCAGCCGCCCGCGAGCTGCGCTGTCGCAGCAAAGAGAAACACGAAAGTGACGAAGCCGCCGGCATCGAGCGTCCCGCCGTGGGTCAGCCCGGTGAGCCCTGCAGCGAAAGCCTTTGGCAGAGCGACCGGAATCGCCTGCGCGATCGTGCCGTCAGCGAGCATCGTGAGGGACAGCACGATAAAGGTGCGTGCGACGTCGCTTCGCGAGGCGGCCGGCTCCGGCCGGCGGTCGACCTCAGCCGAGACAACCCGGCCGCCGCGCATACAGCAGAGGAGCGCCATCCCGGTAGCGACGCACAGTGTCCCGGGAATGATGAAGGCTGCACGCCAGCCGATCATCTGCGTCAGCGCGCCGGCGACAAACGCCGCCGTGGCGAGACCGATGCTGCCGGCGATTCCGTTCACGCCGAGCGCGCGGCCGCGGTTCCTGGCGTTGCGAACGAGCCAGGCGGTGCCGACCGGATGGTAGATCGAGCCGAACAGCCCGATTGCCGCCAAACCGAGCGCCAGCGGTAGAGGTCCGTCGGTCAAGCCGGTGGCCACCGCCGCCCCGCCCGTCCCGACAAAGAAAACGATCATCATCGCCTCCGTGCTCCAGCGATCGCCGAGCCACCCCGCCGGCAGCGCCCCGAGCCCGAAGAGCACGAAGCCGCCGAGCGACAGCGACAGCAGGTCGCCGTAGGGCATGCCCCAGCGCCCTTCGAAGACGAGCACGACAGTCGGGTAAAGCAGCATCAAAAGATGCGCGAAAAAGTGGCCGGCGCTCGCGAAGCCGAGCGATAAGGTGGCAGATCGCGGATTCACGCCCCTAAATTCTCACGCGCAAGCGAGCCCCGCAACCGGCCGCGATCGCCTTGCGTGAATTCCCGCTGCCCGATCGCGGTGTTATAGAACCGGTCTTTGCGGACGCCGAGCGGCTCGTTGCCAGCCAGTTCCGGTAAGCCGCACGCCCGGTAATCGCGGCAGGTCCGACCCACAATTGATTTGTCGCCCGGGAATTATGAAGGAAAGTAAAAGGACGATCATCTCCCGACCGCGAGAATACACGAACCATAAGAGCAGCTGATGGACGAATTAGGTTAGGATTGCCATTCGTAACGCGACGGGGACTGACCCTGTCATATCGCCCCGCATGTCGGACGCCCGCTGGCGGCCTCACACCGGTGTGAGCGGGCGATGCGGATACGACGGCAGGACGACGCTCACGCGGTCGCCCGGGCGCACTTCACCCCCCACCGCCACGACCCCCATAATGCCGGCCTTGCGGATGAGGTCGCCGCGTTCGTCGCGGCCGAGTGTGGCGGCCATCAGCCCCGGCTCAATTCCGTTCAGCTGGCCGCAAGGGTTGCGCAACCCGGTGACCTCGACGACCGCGATGCTGCCGAGACAGAGCCTGGCACCGGTCGGCAGTGCGAGTAGGTCGACGCCCCGCGTCGTAATGTTCTCGCCCATCTGGCCGGGTGATATCCGGAAACCCGCCTCGCGCAGTTCGTCATGCAATTCGCCGTGAATGAGGTGCACCTGGCGCAAATTCGGCTGTCCCGCATCGCGGGTGACGCGCGAGCGGTGTTTGACAGTGGTGCCCAGATGCGCGTCGCCTTCGACGCCGAGCCCCGCAAGCAGCCGGATGCTCTCTTCGTTCGGCTTGCTCATCGTGTGCTTGGCGCTGCGGCTCACCGCGACGACCACTCCCTCCATTGCACCCTCCTCAGCTGACCGGCACGCGGCGTTTGCCGAGTTCGGCCTCGTTGAGCCGCAGCCCCAGACCGGGTTCGGGCGGGATATGGAAGAGGCCGTCCACGGGTCGCGGGGGGTTTTCGAACGCCGCATGCTGGCGCGGCGACGGGTCGTTCAGTTCGCACGGCTTCGTGAAGTGCAATTGGCTCGCCGCGAGGTGCAAATTCGCGACATGCCCGATCGTCGGCTGGGTCTGATGCGGTACCAGCTCGACGCCATGCCCGTGCGCGAGGGCCGCACATCGCATCAGGCCGGTAATCCCGCCCATCTTCACGATGTCGGGCTGCACCATGCGCACACCGGAGGTGATCAGATCGGTGAGCCCAGAGAACGTGTAGGTCTGTTCGCCGGCCGAGACCGTGATATCGAGCCTCTGCGCGACCTCGCCCATCGCCTTCACGTGATAGTGCTGCACCGGTTCTTCGAACCACCAATAGCCAAGCTCTTCCAGAGCCCGTCCGACGCGGATCGCGCCTCCAACCGAATAGCCGTTGTTGGCGTCGAAGGCGAGCGGCAGGCCATCGCCGACCAGCCGCCGCACGGCGCGGGCTTTTGCGATGTCGCCCGGAATGTCGAGATCGGGTTTCGTGCGGTCGTTGTCGAAGCGGATCTTCACGGCCGCCGGATTGCCCTTCAGACGCGACTCGACGACGCGCAGGACCTCGTCGATGCTGCGCTCGCCATTGCCGCCGATCGAGGCATAGAACGGCAGCCGGGTGCGCCAGGCGCCGCCCAGCAGCTTGTAGACCGGCTGACCCAGCAGCTTTCCCTTCAGATCCCACAGCGCAATGTCAATGGCCGCCAGCGCGCCGGTCAGCGCCCCCTCCGGACCGAGCTTCATGAAGCTGTGCAGTAAGCGGTCCTGCAGTACCGCGTGATCGAGCGGGTCCTCGCCGATCAGCGCGGGCGCGAGATCGTGCTTGACGATCCCGAGCGAGGCGAGCCCGCCCCGCATCGGCGAGGCTTCGCCAATGCCGAACGAGCCGTCATCGCAACGAACCCTCACCCAGGCACTGCGCTGCGCCG
>JAFMSA010000720.1 GCA_017353855.1 Alphaproteobacteria bacterium | reverse complement strand
CGCCCCGCGGCTTGATGGCGATAGTTCATATCTCCGCGTAGGTGCCGTTCTTCCAGACGTAGAAGACGTATTTCGGGTTTACGACATCCCCTTTCTTGTCCCAGGTCAGCTGACCCACGACTGTGGGCACCGTCAGCGAGTGCAGCGCTTTCGACAGATCCTCGACTTTCGTCGACTTCGCCTTGTCGGCTGCGGCGGCAAAGGCCTGGATCGCTGCATAAGTGTAGAGCGTGTACCCCTCCGGGTTGTAGCCCTCGGCCATGAACTTGTCGACCACGGCCTTGGCGGCGGGCACGTGCCGGGGGTCGGGCGGGAACGTCATCAGGGTTCCTTCACCCGAAGGGCCGGTGATCTTCCAGAACTCCTCGGTGACAAGCGCGTCGGCGCCGATGAACTGCGCCTTGAGGCCCTGGTCGTGTGCCTGCCGGACGATGAGCCCGCCCTCGGTCTGGTACCCGCCGAAATAGATCACGTCGATATTCGCCTGCTTCATCTTGCTGATCAGCGCCGAGAAGTCTTTATCGCCCTGCGTGATCGCCTCGTACATCGTCTGTTTCAGGCCGGCAGCGTTCATTGCCTTCATCGTCTCGTCGGCGATGCCTTTGCCGTACGCGGTCTTGTCGTGGACGATCGCAACGTGCTTTCCCTTGTAGTGATCAGCGAGATACTTGCCGGCGACTGCACCCTGCGCGTCGTCGCGGCCACAGGAGCGGAACACGTTGCTCCAGCCCTTCTTGGCGGCATCATCGGTCAAGGCAGGGTTTGTCGAGGCCGGCGTCATCTGCAGCACACCCGCCTCATTATAGACCGCGGAAGCCGGGATCGACGCGGACGAACAGTAATGACCGGCGACAAAAACGACCTTCTTGTCGACGACGTCATTGGCCGCGGCGACCGCCTGTTTGGGGTCGCAGGCGTCGTCGGCAATGATCAGCTCGAGTTTCTTGCCCAACACGCCGCCCTTGGCGTTGATATCGGCAACCGCCAACTCAGCGCCGCGTTTCATCTGCTCGCCGAACACTGCGTTCGAGCCGGTGATCGGCCCGACGATGGCAATCGGTATGTTCTGCGCGTTCGCAGCACCGGCTGTGAAGGCGAGCGCAGCCCCGAGAACGGCGGGAATCAGGCGTTTCATGAAGCCTCCTTATCGATACGGGGTTACGCGAGTGTAACACTTTCCGGGTGAGCCCGGCAGTTCAGTCAAGTGCGCCCGCCTTCGAGATACGCGGCACGCACCTCCGGGTTCGCCAGTAGCTCGGGGCCCGTGCCACTGAGAATGACGCGGCCCGTCTGCATCACGTAGCCCCGATGCGATAGCCGCAGAGCCAGGTGCGCATTCTGCTCGACGAGAAAGACCGTCACCTTCCGACGCTCGTTGATCTCGCGGATCGCATTCAGGATCTGCCTGACGATCAGCGGAGCCAGTCCCAGCGAGGGCTCGTCGAGCAGCAGAAGCCGCGGCCGGCTCATCAGCGCGCGGGCAATTGAGAGCATCTGCTGTTCCCCACCCGAAAGCGTCCCGCCCCGCTGCCCCTGACGCTGCTCGAGGATCGGGAACAATTCGAATACTCGCGCGAGATCGCCATTGAAGCGATCGGGATCGGCGAGTGTGGCGCCGACCTGCAAATTTTCGAGCACGGTCATCCGCGGGAAAATCCGCCGGCCTTCGGGCACGTGCGCAATGCCGAGCCGGACGATTTCGAATGTCCGCCGCCGGGTAATGTCGTGGCCGTCGAACAGGATCCGACCGTGTGTTGCTCTGGGATCACCGCAAATCGTCATCAGCAGCGTCGATTTACCGGCCCCGTTGGCGCCGATCAGTGTCACGATCTCACCGGCACCGACCTCGAGATCGACCCCTCGCAGGGCCTCGATATTGCCGTAGGAGGCCCTCACGCCGGAGACTGCCAGCATCGGCGACTGGTCTGTCATTGCCGCAAAAGCGGCTCCCCGGTCAGAATGGCCCGATCGGCACCCGCAGCCTCGTCGGCTTCATCCTCGCCGAGATAGGCCTTTATGACATGCGGATCGCTGCGAATTTCGGCCGCCGGTCCGTCGGCGATCTTGCGCCCGTAATCGAGCACGATGACGTGGTCCGAGATCCCCATCACCACACTCATATCGTGCTCGATCAGCAAGATCGCGATGCGCTCCTCGGCACGGATGCCGAGCAAGAATTCGTTAAGCGCAGCCGATTCGCGCGGGTTGAGGCCGGCGGCGGGCTCGTCGAGGCAAAGCAAAATCGGCGCGGTGCAGAGCGCCCGGGCGATCTCGAGGCGCCGCTGCGCGCCATAAGGCAAGGCCCCGGCCATCCCGTCGGCGTGCTGCGCCAATCCGACCTTCTCGAGCCAGTATCGCGCACGCTCGATCGCGGCCCGCTCCGCCGCCTGATAGCGCGGCAGGCCCAGGAGCCCGATAATCGAGAAGCCGCTCGCCGCCATCAGCGGGTTGTGCTGCGCGACGATCAGATTTTCGAGGACGCTCATCCCGGCGAACAGCCGGACGTTCTGAAACGTCCGGGCGACGCGCGCGCGCCGGGCAATCCGGAACCCTTCGATGCGCTCGAGCATCAGGATCTCGCCGTCGAGCTTCATAACGAGATGCCCGGCGGTGGGCTTGTAAAATCCGGTCAGGCAATTGAAAACGGTCGTCTTGCCGGCGCCGTTCGGCCCGATGACGGCCGTGATCTCGTCGCGATATGCCGTAAAGGAAAGATCATCGACCGCGGTCAGCCCGCCAAAGCGCATCGTCAGATGCTCGACCGAGAGCAGCGGCGCCCTCTCCTCCACGCCCGTCATTGTTT
>JAFMSA010000719.1 GCA_017353855.1 Alphaproteobacteria bacterium | reverse complement strand
GCTCAGGCTGCAAGCATGTAAGGCGGCTGGTTCAGCCCCGCCGGCGATATCGTAAAGATTTCGTGACCGGTCGCCGTCACTCCAACGGTGTGCTCGAACTGCGCGGACAGCGACTTATCCTTGGTGACGGCGGTCCAGCCGTCACTGAGGATTTTGACCTCGTAGCGGCCGGCGTTGATCATCGGCTCTACCGTGAAGAACATGCCTTCGCGCAGCATCGGCCCGTCGTCCGGACGACCGTAATGCAGGATCGAGGGAGCGTCGTGAAAGACGCGCCCCACCCCGTGCCCGCAAAAATCGCGCACGACCGAGTAGCGATGACTCTCCGCATAGCGCTGTATCGCATCACCGATCGCGCCCGTGCGGACGCCGGGTCGCACGACCGCGATGCCGCGCATCATCGCCTCGTAGGTGACATCGACAAGGCGCCTGGCCTTAACCGGGATCCGTTCGCCGACGAAGAACATCCGGCTGGTATCGCCGTGCCAACCGTCGAGGATCACGGTCACGTCGATGTTGAGGATGTCCCCCTCCATCAGCCGCCGGTCGCCGGGGATGCCATGGCAAACGACATGGTTGATCGATGTGCAGATCGATTTCGGGAAGCCGCGGTAATTGAGCGGCGCCGGGACCGCCTCGTGATCCACAATGAACCCGTGACACAGGCGGTCGAGCTCGCCCGTCGTGATCCCCGCGCACACGTAAGGCGTTATGAAGTCGAGGGTTTCAGCGGCAAGCAGTCCCGCCCGCCGCATGCCGGCGAAAGCCTCGGGCCCGTGGATCTTGATCCGACCGTCGCGCGCATCGGCCGGCGCCAGGCCCATCATTTCGTGCTGCTGCATGTCGGGTATCGTTCACCTCGCCGTTTGACTTCAAATTAGGGATTTCGGCTCTCTGCGACAATCCTCATCCGGTTGTGCCGCGGCATGCAATTCCCTATGAAGAGCCCGCGCCGAGAACAGGCAAGGGATACGATCGTGATGACGGATAACCCCAGGATAATCACCGCCTGTGTTCTGATCATCGGCAATGAGATCCTGTCCGGGCGCACGCAGGATGCCAACCTCGCCTTTCTCGCCCAGGGGCTCAACGACGCCGGCATCCGGCTGCGCGAGGCGCGGGTTATTCCGGATGACCGCACCGCGATCGTTTCCACGGTCAATGAGATGCGAAGCCTCGTCGATTATGTCTTCACGACGGGCGGAATCGGTCCCACGCATGACGACATCACCGCCCAATGCGTCGCCGACGCATTTGAGGTGGCGCTGATCGTGCACCCCGAGGCCAAACGGCTGCTCGAAACCCATTACCCGCCGGGCCAACTGAACGAGGCGCGGCTGCGTATGGCAATGGTTCCCGAAGGCGCCGTCCTGCTGCCGAACCCGATCTCGCGGGCGCCCGGGTTCCAGATCGGCAATGTCTTTGTCCTGCCCGGCGTGCCGAGGATCATGCAGGGCATTTTCGAGCAGCTGAAGCATCGGCTCGTCGGCGGTGAAAAAGTATTGAGCCGCAGTGTCAGCTGCCCGCTGTCCGAGGGCGCCCTGGCGAAAGATCTCGGCGAGCTGCAGGAACACTATCCCGATCTCGAGATCGGCTCCTACCCTTATTTCCGGCGCGGCGATTTCGGCGTGACTTTGGTGCTGCGCGGGACTGACCCGCAGCGGCTCGCGGCAGCGACAGACGAACTCAAGTCGCTGATCCGCGCTCTCGGCGGCGAGCCGCAGGAAGGGCTTAGCGAAGAATGAGGTCGTCCCGGCGGTCCTCGCAATCGCGGCAACCACTCTTGAGCCTCCGCCGTCGGCACATCCCGCTGAACGTCTTCCTGAACAGCCGCCTCGTCCGCGGTCCGCAGCGAACGCAAGGCGTTCGAAAAATCGCCGTAATGGCGCGCGGCACTCCACTCTCTATTGGCGCACGCCAAAGCTGCCGCTATAGCTATTCCGATGCGGGCGTGGCGAAACTGGTAGACGCAACGGACTTAAATCGAACTTGAGTGCTCTCCGGGAAACCGAAGATGCAGAACTGCCCAAACTCGGGGGAACCTGTCAGATGGCAATCCCGAGCCAAGCCCGGCAACGGGAAGGTGTAGAGACTAGACGGGCAGCACCTAAAGCCGTGTGGCCAAGGTGAAGGGATAGTCCAGACTCCAAACCCCTCCGGCACTCAATCATGGCCGGTTCGGGCGGCGAAAGCCGTAGGGGTACGAAAATCCGTAGGGCCGAAAGGCCTGTGCCGGTTCGACTCCGGCCGCCCGCACCAGCCCGACACCAGAGGCGGCACGCTAACTCAACTCACGGACAAATCGGGCAGAGCGCTGCATATCTCCGCGGCGCTTCTTCGGGAGAGAAATGACCGCTGCTTATCACGCAGCCCAGGACCCTTTGTGCGTGCCTGCGCCTCGCGCCACACTGCGGGCGCGTCATAACCGCTCCCCTGGCCGCTGCGTTACTGCGGCTTCTTACCGCGGTCTGCGCGATCGTGGTCGAGACCGATCGATGCGCCGGCGCAATACCCGTCACGGGTCTCGCGGATCGTCTCAGGGCTCTCCAAGCACCGCAGGTATTCGGCGAAGCCCTCGGGTTCCGGCGCAACCGGATCCGGAAGCCGGCGCAACATGTGGCGCAGAAAGACTTCGCCGTTTCGCTTAACCCTGATGTCGTCGGGTCCAGCGGACGGCCTGGATCGGTCGCCATAGCCCCGCCGGTCGGGCGTCACGACCCTAAACTCGGCAGCAGCGGGCGGGATCAGATTGCGCCGCATCAGGCGGGTCTACGGATTAGCCGGAGCCACAACCCAAAGCGCCGCT
>JAFMSA010000718.1 GCA_017353855.1 Alphaproteobacteria bacterium | reverse complement strand
CCGACGCCGGGCGTCGAATAGCGCACCCCGGCGATGATCTTGTCGACCTTGCGGCCCGGCAACTGGCCGCCCTCGCCGGGCTTGGCGCCCTGCGCCATCTTGATCTGCAGATCATCGGCATTGACGAGGTATTCGGTGGTGACGCCGAAGCGGCCGGATGCCACCTGCTTGATCGCCGAGCGCATCGAGTCGCCATTCTCCAGCGGCTGGAAGCGCTGCGCCTCCTCTCCGCCCTCGCCGGTATTGGATTTGCCGCCAATGCGGTTCATCGCAATCGCCAAGGTCGTGTGCGCCTCGCGGCTGATCGAACCAAAGCTCATCGCGCCGGTCGCGAAGCGCTTGACGATCCCGCTCGCCGGCTCGACCTCGTCGAGCGGAACTGCTTCCTCGGCGAATTTGAACGACATCAATCCGCGGATCGTCAGTCGCCGCTGGCTCTGGTCGTTGATCGACGCCGCAAACGCTCGGTAATCGGCGAGTGAGTTGCCGCGCACCGCGTGCTGCAGTTTAGCGACCGACTGCGGCGTCCAGGCGTGGTCCTCGCCGCGCAGGCGAAACGCGTAGTCGCCGCCGGCATCGAGCATGTCCTGGTAGAGCGGATTGTCGCCATAGGCGTGCCGGTGCCGCGCGACCGCCTCCTCGGCGATTTCGCGCAGCCCCACCCCTTCAATCGTCGTTGCCGTGCCGGTGAAGTATTTATCGACAAAATCGCTGGCAAGGCCGACGGCGTCGAAGATCTGCGCACCGCAATAAGACTGATAGGTCGAGATCCCCATTTTGGAGATGACTTTGAGGATCCCTTTGCCGACCGCCTTGATGTAGTTCTTCTGCACCTGCTCGGTGCTGAGCGGCAGATCGTTGCCGACGCGGAGCTCTTCCAGCGTGGCAAAGGCGAGATAGGGGTTGATCGCCTCGGCGCCGTAACCGGCAAGCGCGCAAAAATGGTGCACCTCGCGAGCCTCGCCGGTCTCGACAACAATGCCGGTGCCGGTGCGCAGACCCTGGCGGATAAGGTGGTGGTGCACCGCCGAGGTCGCCAGCAATGCCGGGATCGGCACCCGCTGCGCCGAGATCGTGCGGTCGGACAGGATCAGAATGTTGTGGCCCGCCTGCACCGCTTCGGTGGCTTCGCGGCACAGACGCTCGAGCGCCGCGGCCATTCCGTCGGCACCCTCCGAGGCCGGCCAGGTGGCGTCGAGCGTGTCGGTGCGAAACGCGCTGACCAGCTTCTCGATAGAGTGGATTTTCTTCAGGTCGGCGTCGGTCAGGATCGGCTGGGCGACCTCCAGCCGGTAGTGCGAGCCGGCCTCATGCCCCAACAGGTTCGGCCGCGGCCCGATCATGGACACCAGCGACATTACCAGTTCCTCGCGGATCGGGTCGATCGGCGGGTTGGTGACCTGCGCGAAGTTTTGCTTGAAGTAGTTGTAGAGGAGCTTCGGCTTGTTCGAGAGCGCGGCGATCGGCGTGTCGGTGCCCATCGAGCCGACCGGGTCGTCGGCTTCGCGCGCCATCGGCTCCAGAAAGAACTGGGCGTCCTCCTGCGTATAGCCGAATGCCTGCTGCAGCTTGAGCTGCGTCGTCGGGTCGTTGCGCCGTCCCGTTCCCCCCGAAGGGTCTCCCGGCGCCTCGTCGGGCAGATCCGGCAACTCGGCGAGCTTGAACTGCGTGGCCTGAAGCCACGCTTCGTACGGGTGCTCCGCGGCGAGTTGCCGCTTGATTTCTCCGTCGTCGATGATGCGGCCCTCTTCGAGGTCGATCAGCAGCATCTTGCCCGGCTGCAGCCGCCATTTAAGGACGATCTTCTCCTCCGGGACCGGCAAGACCCCGGCTTCGGACGCCATGATCACATGATCGTCATCGGTGACGATGTAGCGCGCCGGCCGCAAACCATTGCGGTCGAGCGTTGCGCCGATCTGGCGGCCGTCGGTGAAGGCAATCGCCGCCGGGCCGTCCCACGGCTCCATCAGTGCCGCGTGGTATTCGTAGAAAGCCCGCCTCTGCGGATCCATCAGGGGGTTGCCGGCCCATGCCTCGGGAATCAGCATCATCATCGCATGCGCGAGCGAATAGCCGCCGCCGATGACGAGCAGCTCGAGCGCATTGTCGATGCAGGCGGTGTCGGATTGGCCCGGCCCGATCAACGGCACCATTTTGGCGAGATCGGGGCCCAGGAGCTCGGAGGTCATTGCCTGCCGGCGAGCTGCCATCCAATTGACGTTGCCGCGAACCGTGTTGATCTCGCCGTTGTGGCACAGAAAGCGATAAGGATGCGCCAGCCGCCACGACGGGAACGTGTTGGTCGAGAAGCGCTGATGGACGAGCGCCAGCGCCGAGACCGTCAGCGGGTTGCGCAGATCCTCGTAGAAACTCTCGACCTGAGGGGCCAGCAACAAGCCCTTGTAGACGAGGGTACGGGTCGAGAAGGACGGCATGTAAAGGTGCCGCAGCTCCGCGAGGCCGTGATATTCCGCCAATGGCGCAACGCCGTTGAGGGTCTGCTTGCGGATTGTCAGGATCTTGCGCTCGAACGCGTCCTGATCCGCGAGCTGCGGGTTGCACGCGACGATCGCCTGGCTGATCCACGGCATCGTCTCGACGACTTTGGCGCCGAGCCCGGTCGTGTCGGTCGGAACGTCGCGCCAGCCGATCAGCGACTGTCCCTCGGCCCGGATGAAATGCTCGACGTGGTCCATTGCGATCTTGCGGGCGCGCGCCTCCCACGGCAGAAAGCACATCGCGACCGCATAGCGCCCCGGCTCCGGAAGGCTTAGCCCCTGGCGCGTCGTCCAGTCGCGCAGCAGCC
>JAFMSA010000717.1 GCA_017353855.1 Alphaproteobacteria bacterium | reverse complement strand
GCGATCAAAGCGCCGGTCGCTCGAACCGCGTTTGCCTACATCAGCGCATATCTCCTCTCGTCGTTTCTGAACCAGAGCGCGCGTCATGCACGAGTGAGGCCCGCACCCGGCGATCAGCGACAGGATGTCGGCGACTGTCTCCCGCGCTGCGACTTCGGCCATTTGGAACCTGACGTAGCGACCGCGTGCCACCAGACTTCGCGCCGATCTTGATCAGCTTCTCGCGCAGGCTGGTCAGCGACCACGGCTCCGCCGCTTTGGGGATCGCCAGTGCTCACATGAAATCGCCGAGATTGTACGCGAGCGATGGAGATGTAAGCACATCCGGCAACCCCGCCTTCAGCGCTGTCCTAAGTACGGGATCCGCGTTACGTCAGAACCGGTCTGCTGACGCAGCATGGTCCAGCGCATCAGCATCGGCCGCTAAAGATGCCGGACGCGATAAGCAAACAATGTATAGAGATTCAGGCCAAGGCTATTGTCCTTGAGGTATACGATCGCTCCTACACGAGGGACTGGAATGTTACGGCACGGGTGGTCATGAAAATCCGGGGCAGCTCAATGGTCGCCGACCACTTCTCATCCGATGCTCCATGGGGCGATGCCCCGCAAAGACATACCGAAACTAAAACACAACCCGCACGGCGCGGCCGCCCAGTTCGGCAATGCGGCGCCACGCCAGAGTCAGGTTCGAGTTGGCCGGGTCGGCATGCTGGGTTCGGGACGCGCGATGGTTTCGATCCAGGCCTCTGTGATGCCATCGCGGATCATCCGATTGCGGGGATGCCGGGTCAGGATCGCATTGTGAATCAGAAGACGCGATCATGGCAGTGGCAGCAAAACACTGGAAACTTACTTTGGAGAGGTGACGAAGCGGACCTCGGCATAGCAATCGAGCCCGAATTCAGCAATCGACCCTACAATTTGGACTGTCTTCCGGCCGCGTCCTGCGGTGATCATAGATGCGTGTCGTGGCGATGTTGGCGTGGCCCGCCCCTCCCGGACTTGGCGACGTCGGCCTGTTGGTTTAGCGCATTGGTGACGGCCGCCGTCGCGCAGCGCATGGGCGCCGATCTCGAAGCCGAGCACAACGCTGAATAAATCCGCACCAGTGGCATTCTATCCGGCTGCGACTTCCATGCCCACGATGATCAAACAGCTTCGGTCCTTGCCGGCGCCGCCGATGATCCAAACCGAGACGGGGAGGAATCTCCCGATCGCCCAGGCTGTACGCCACGCGTTTGCTTGACACCAACGTCGCCACCTGGCTGTGCGGATGGCGATCCTGCGATCATGGACAACGTGGCGGCACTAAACGAGTCGATCGTACCGCGCGTCGAGCTTGAATGGCGTGCATCGCGAGTCGGGCATGTTTTGAGTGCGACGTGTGCGGCTGGACGCCTTACTTGAGCGATCCTGACCGCCTTCGACGATGGGGCGGCCGACGCTTATGGCGAGACAGTCGCGGGCACCGTTACGCTTGCAAGCTGCTCGATCGCGTTATTGCCGCACAGGCGGTCGTCCATCGGGCAACTCTGGTGACGAACCCGGGGCAGCATCCTTGTGCCCCAACGAGACAATTCAAAGCCTGGTGCAGATCGGCGCGGACGTCTGCGGCCGCTGCGCACCCGCCGCGGACCGCTGAGGTCGCGCTCGAGGGGCCAGCGGCATTCGGCGGCGGTAAATCAGGAGGGGTGCCGGAATCGGGTGATCAGGCCGGCCGAACCCTTCACGTGGTCTTTGAGGGCTGCGGCCAATTCCTCGCGTGTCATCCCCGGCCGCAGCGCCTTCGGATCGAGGTCGGTGGCGACCACGGTCCAAGTATAATGGTGCCAATCGGTATTCGGCGGAGTGCCTGGGCCAAAGTAGACCGCCTGGTTCATGGTGCTCTTGCCGCCGACGAACTTGTTGGAGGGCTTGCTAAGTTCTCCCTCCGCAAACCCCTTCACGTCGGCGGGAATCCCATACACCACCATATGCGAGACGCCCGCCGGGGCCCGGCCTTCGGGATCGAACAGCAGGAGGGCAAAGCTCTTGGTGCCGTCCGGCACGTTCGACCAGGCGAGCGGTGGCGAGATGTTCTGGCCGACACAATTCGGGCTTCTCTGCTTGTCGCTACACGCATTTTTCGTCGCCAGGGCACCGTTGTCCTGAACCGCCGAGGAGGTCAGCGTAAACACATCCGCGGCCCGCGCCGCCGGTAAGGTCAAAAGGACTCCGACGGCGAACTCACCCGCCATTAGCAAGGCTGTGACACTGCGTTTCATGACATTTCTCCCGTTGTTTGTTCGAAAATCCGGCGCCGCCATTGTCGCGGTGACCTGTGCCGATAACCTCGGCGCATTCGGGTCGGCGGATCGGCTACGGTCGCCAGCGGCATCCTGTTCATCGTCTCCTTAACCTTAACGTGGTTTGCGAGTTCGATTGACGATATTATCGGGTGAGTTGTCTTTTGGGGTCAATAGAGCCGCCGCGACACGACGGATCGCAGCCGCGCCTAGCCGCAGGGCAAGGGGGCCTCAAAGAGGGGTACGAGTTCCCGTTCGTCCAGCACATGCGAACTCCGCTCCGGCCGGGGCGAACGCGACTTGAACCCGACCACATCCCGGGGATGCCAGCGCGAGGCGACCCGCAACTGATCGGCCTTCGGACCATTGGGCGAGCGGGGATAGCTTTTTCCTGGAATCGGGGCATCCTGCCGACCGCCAGTTCCTGGGGCGGCGGCTGAAGGCGCTGATCCAGCTTGACGGACATGCCCTTCCGCGCGATCCATTGCGCCAGCCCTGACCAGCAGGAATTGATTTTAG
>JAFMSA010000716.1 GCA_017353855.1 Alphaproteobacteria bacterium | reverse complement strand
CTCTGCCGCGATCCGCGCCTGCACGCCGGCCATCGCCTGCACGTCCTGGGCGCCACTGATCTGCGCCTGTATGTCCGGCAACGCCGCCTGCCGCTGCTCAAGTGCGACAAGGTTCTGCTGCGCCAGCCCCTGTACCGTGCTGAGGTAGTTGGCGTTGCGCTGGAGCTGCTGTGCCTGGAAATCCTGGGTCTTCGGGAGATAAATCGTGTTGTAGCCGAGATAAGTCGAGGCCGCTCCGCTCCAGGCACCTCCGAGCGAGGAAGAGGCATTCACCCCGGTGATGGTTCCCGGCAGCACCCCGGTAGCCGGTAGCGGGTTGCGCAGCAGCGGGTTGTTCAAGAGCGCCGCGACCTGGTTGATATTCGAAAGGTGCGCGAGGCTGTTGTAGACGCCGACGACCTGGTTGTAGGTCATCTGCAACTGCTGAAGCTGCTGGAACAGCGTCGTCAACTGTCGCGTATTGATGCCGATCTGCTGGGCCAGCTGTGCGATCGACGCCGCATCGATCACGGCAACCTGCGCCTTGGCCGGCGGGGCGGCGAAGAGGCAGATAGCGGTGGCGAGCGCGAGGCGTTTCATCGCACGGGAAGCGGCGCCAACGGCTGCGGAACAGGGTGGCAATTCTCCTTTTTTCTCGCGTCGAAGCCGGCGACGGCCCCGAGCAGGAAGACGGCGGCTGCGAGGATCTTTAGACCTCTCGCGCGGAATATGAGAAAGCCCATCTCATACCCCGCAACCGTGAATGCCGAGCGCTTGGGCAGTCGAATAGCCCACGAGAAACCCCATCATGAGAATGACCAGCAGCACGAACGGAATTGAAAAACATCCAATCATTCGGCAGCCTCCGCTAATTCGACAACCTCGTCGGACTGAAGATCTTCCTCGCGCGCCGACAGCACGCGGATGAAGTCGTCAAGCCCGTGCAACGGCAACTGCGCCACCGCGCTCGAGGTCCCCTGCACCAGCAGAAACAACCCCTGCCCGGGCTGTAGCCCTTTCAGCGCCTCGTACTGTCCCTCGGTGCGCTTGAGCCCATCGACATAATCCGCGCGCGACGCCCTCGGGTTGGCGAGGTGAAGCTGTGTCGGGCACTGCTCGATCAGGATGCGATTGATCCCGCTATCGACGATATCGCCAGGACTCTGAGTGATGAATACGACCGCGCCGTTCTTGCTGCGGATAGTCCTCAGCTGCCGCTCGATGATCGAGCGGAAGGTCGGGTCTATCAGGGCACGCCATCCCTCATCGCACGGCAGCAAGAGCGGCGTGCCGTCGAGCAACAGCGATATTCGGTGATAGAGGTAGGAGAGGGCCGGCCCGCGAGCGCGCTCGTTGTCCAGGAGTGCGGTCGTGTCGAGCGCGTTGATCCGGCCGAAGCTCACGGTGTCGGCAGGGGCGTCGATGACCCAGCCAAGCTCGTTGCCGTAGCACCACTTGTCCAGGCGGGCGCCGGCTCCCTCCGGCTCGTTGTCAAAAAAGGCGCGCACCTCGGACAGCGAACGGTCCTCCGGCGGCAACTCCATGACGGTCTGCAGCGCAAGCGCCAGTCGCCGGCCCTCTTCCTCTGTCATCTGGCCGCCGATGCAGCCACGCAATAGATCGGCCAGGAACTCGACGTTACGCGGGTTCGGATCGAGCGCTTTCAGCGGCGCGAAATGCGCCTCTCCAGACCCCAGAACCGCATAATCACCGCCCATCCTGTCGATCAGAAAGCGCCAGCCCTGCTTGTGGTCGAGTGCCACGATCCGCGCTCGGCCAGCCGTCATCGCGATCAGAAAAGCGATAAGCACAGTCTTCCCACCGCCAGTGACCCCGGTGACAAGCGTGTTGCCGGTGTCGGAATTCGGGCCGTGCCAATGAAAGCGATAAGGCGTTCCGGCGAGGGTTCGGAGGATGGCGATCGGGGGGCCCGGCCAGTGCCCGCGCTCGTGCCCTGCCGGCCAGCCGTAGAGCGGGGCGAAGGCGACGAAGTTGCTGCTTTTCACAAAACCTGGCCGTGGCTGATAGGAGCTGTTGCAAGGCACTATCGACAGATATGCGCCGGCTAATGCGCCCGTCATGCGTGATGCCACGAGGCCGCAGGCGGCGAGGTCGCGCCAAGCTGCGTTGCCGACTTCGAGGAGAGCCTGCCGGGTATCGGCAAAAGCGATCAGTACCAGACTGTGAATGCCGAGCACCCATTTCCGGCTTAAAAGCTCGTCCTGAGCGTGAGTCAATTCGGCCTGCTGGCTGAGCGCCTTGTCGCCGGCAATCAGCATCTTGTTCTGTTTGCGTGTGGCGACGGAAAGGCCCTGGGCATTCGAGAGGAAGCGGAACGACTGCTTCAAGGTCGAGCGATACGGCGCCATGGCGAGGCTGGAGAACATGCCCGGCCAGGTGCTCGCCGGATATTCCTTGAATGCGAACATCGAGGCACATGACGGGCGCCCCGCCCCGTGGATCTCCAGATGTTTTCTGAGAAACCGTATCGTCTCGGAGAACATCGCGTGACCCATGCGCCCGGTGCTGGCGCCGATCGGGCGCCACACACCCGTCATCGCAAAGACGATCGCCTCGGCGATCTCGTCGAAAATCACATGCCCGCGTGTCACATAGCCAAGCCGGCGCAGGCCGAACGCGCCGAGCTGCGCCTGCAACAGGCTGCAAATTTCTTCGAGCCGTCCCTTACGTTCGTTGATGCCGATCCGCGGGTCGCTGTGCGCCTCGGACAGCCACCGGACGATGCGTTGCGCCGCGACATTCGGCCCGTGGATCTGAACCGCCAGGAACAGGCGGTTCAAATAGAGAAATCCGCGGAAGAGGTTGTCGCGG
>JAFMSA010000715.1 GCA_017353855.1 Alphaproteobacteria bacterium | reverse complement strand
GCGGTGCGGCTGCCGTCGAGGGAACGAACGCCACGGTCGACCTGATCGAGATGCGGGCTGCAAGCCTCCGGGTTCGGTCGCGATTATGCCGAGCTGATCGCTACGGCCCGCGATTTTTCGCGCGCTGCAGGCCGAGCTGGAACGCCGCGACCCGGCTTGGCGCTATGACAACGCTCCAAGATCTGGGATTCCGGGCGCCGTACGGCTGAAATCGGCAACTGGTTGCAGGAAGGCGAAGATTTACGGCTCATGGCATCCTAAACTGTTCGCAGAGCGTTTGCGGACAGTTCGCGATCTCGCCCGAGCGAAACGCACCTCTCGCGTAGGAGCGTCAGGCTGCCCCAGCCGCCGTTTTATGAACAGTAGGCAAGGCGGCGGGCGACGAGGCGCGGTATGTTGCGCGTCGCGACCAGCGACGGCAGGCCGATCCGCAAAATCGCCCCGGGACGCAAGGCGGGTGCCGAAGTCAAGCGGCTCGTGAGTGCCGCCAAAGCCCGCGGCCGCTAATGCAACCGCGACGCAACCGCGATTGTGATGGCCACCCGGCACGGTTTGCGAGCAAGCGGGCTGTGTGCTCTACGCCGGGACCAGGTCGCTTTTGCGGGCAGCCGGCTGCACGTCCTGCGCCGTAAGAAGTGCGATCCTTCGCCCACTCGACCGCACGCTCATGACGACCGAGAAACGGATCCAGCATGCTCGGAAAACGGTCAGCAAAGTGCATCGGTTATTCGGTTATCACCGGTGCTCGTTGCTAAGGATGTATCGCGACGGCCAAAGGCCCGCGCTGGCAATTTCAGGGGCAATCCGTGCGGATCGGCTCGGGATTGCGCAGCACGAGGCACATCCAGGTGGCTGGCCATGGCATCAGACGGGTCAGATCTTGTTCAACCAGAAACCGATGGAGCGGTGTTGGGAGCTCCCGATATTGATACGCGGTGGCGAGGCATTCGTAACCTGCGGCGCTGACCAGCGACAGCGCGTGATGCGGAGAGAATGTGCGTTTCGGCCCACGATAACGAGCACCTTTCACCCGCCTGGAGATCGACGACCTGAACTGCATTGGCATGTCGATAATGGCGATACCGCTCGGCGCGAGATAAGACCGGATGTTGCGCAATGCTATCTCTACAAACGGAGCGCGATAGAGCAAAGTATCCAGGCAGAAAGCGGCATTCCATATCCGGCCGGACAGCGCGGGCTGCTGGGCCTGCGGCTGCACCAGGTCGATTTGGCCGAATTCGACATGCTGGAACTCGGGGTGATCTCGTTGCGCAGCTTGCAGCGCGTCGGCACTCAGATCGAGATGCGAGAACTGCCGGAAGTGAGGCGCGAGTGTGCTGAGCCACCGGCCCGCGCCCCCCGACACGTCTGCGGCCGCCCAATCGGGCTTTGTCCACCTTGATATCAGCCTTTCGACGACAAGCGCCCTCGTGACGAACCGCCTGTCGACACGCTCGCTGCGTAATCCCCAGATCAAATGTGGATCGGTGGGCTGATGCGGGTGATTTTGCCCGGGTGATGGAGTGAAAGCCGGTTCCATGAGCAATCTCCGGTAAAGTCCGCTCGGAGTTTGAACCGAGATTTTAAAATCAACGGCGCCTCGCCGGCATGCAAATCACGCAAAAGGAGCCTCTTCCGGGGCCGCAGCTACCCAATAGGCCCGGAATTGCCCCCCGAAGCGGCCGCGGCAGCGGCAATGGTCACGACGCTCACCCCCCACTAATTTTGACTGACCCTCGTGGTGCGCAGCAGCGGGACTGCTGACAAGTGTGACTTAGGCCACATTATTTGTTTCGATCGGCGCGGTTTCGGCTTCGAGCGGGGATCGACATGGGAAGGCCGCCCGGTCAGGCCGGTGCGGCCCGGCGCACAGGGTGGTGTGGCGATGCCCGGGATCGGGACCACACTGTGACGAACCGTCGATGCGGATTATCATGCACCTATACTGCGACTGATCGGCCAATGCGTCGTCCAGCGGCTTCCTGTGAAACAGGTCTTACCACTGCGACAAATCGAGGTTTACTGGTTATAATCGTGGAGGTGCGGCTGTAACGCTGATCAATTAACCGGAAGAATATGTCGGTCTGTTCGGGCATCAGCATCAGGTATGGCAACTCGCCAATTAGCAACGGCTGCAGCAGTCGCAGCGGCGATAGATCGCGAGCGAGCGCCCGCGCTTCCCTGCGGCGTAGCCGTTCAACCGGGATGGCTCCTCCAAGATCACTAAGTCGCCGACGCGCGCCGAGCAATGGCGGCCGTCATCCAGCCGCAAGCGACAATCTGTTTTGCCAATGGCTCCATGAAGGATTGCCAACGAGGTGCAGCGGGAGCTACCGCATCTGAAACCAGAACCGGCAGCCGCACGCCCCCACCGGGAAGTCAGCGACCGCCGTCGCTGAAATCGCCAGAAATGAGAACGCCCCCAATTTGGGGGGCGTCCTGTCACCACTTAAGTTTGGCCGTTAGGCCGCCGCCTTTTGCTCCGTCACCCGTGACTGAACGGGCTCGGCGCTCGTGCCGATGGCGATCTTGCGCGGCTTAGCTGCCTCGGGCACCTCGTGCACCAGGTCTACATGGAGCATGCCATTGTCGAGCTTCGCGCCAGTGACCTTCATGTGATCGGCGAGGCTGAAGCGCCGCTCAAACGCGCGCCGCGCGATACCGCGGTGCAGGTAGCCGTTGCCGTTCTTCTTCTCCTCCTCCTCCTTGTGCGCCTTGCCCGTCACCAGGAGCGTGTTCTGGTGAACAGTGACATCCAGCTCGGACGGCGAGAATCCCGCCACGGCCATCGTCAGCCGATAAGCGTCTTCACCG
>JAFMSA010000145.1 GCA_017353855.1 Alphaproteobacteria bacterium | reverse complement strand
CCATCCGGACCCGCTGCGATGGCGTCGACGCTCCTTGTACTGATCGAGATGCGGCTGCGCCGCTGGTGTCGGCTGCACAAGGAGGACAGCGGTCGTGACCGCAATCGCCGATCCGAACCGCTCTGCCGGGCGCATGCACCGATATCCCGGGTGCGGGGCTTTCGATATCATCGCGCATCGCTGCCGCCTCGACCTCGGCCGAGCAGCTGTCGGGTCTAACATGCCGTTCCGGGTTGACCTCCGTGCGCCAGGCTGAAGTGGAGCTCAGACCGGGGGCGCAGAGCGTCCCGCAAAACTGGGATTCGCTCGCCCAGTATCTTGCGCGCTTCGACGCGGTACTGGGGCCGGCCACGCCCCAGCAATTCGCCGGCGGGTTCGGCAATCTCAATTATTTGATCGAGATCGACGGCAAGCCGGCGGTTCTGCGCCGGCCGCCTGACGGGCCATTGCCTCGGGGAGGCAATGATATGGCTCGTGAATATCGCATCCTGGCGTCTCTCTGGCGAGCCTACCCGTTGGCGCCGCGGGCGTTATTCTACTGTGCCGAGAGCGGCGTGCTGGGCGCGCCATTTCACATCATCGAGTACCGCCCGGGGGTCATCATCCGCGATAGTCTGCCCTCGGGACTGACCGGCCAGGCGGAGATTGCCGCGACATTGGGCCGACATCTCGTCGAGAGCCTCGTCGCGCTTCATGAAGTTGACCCGCGACAAATCGGGTTGGCGACATTCGGCCGTCCGGCCGGGTTTGTTGGCCGAACCCTCGAAGGCTGGATCGCCCGCGGCAAGGCGGTTGCCGATCTATTCAACTGCGCCGCTTTCGACGAGTGTGTCGCGTGGCTACGCTGCCGGGTACCTCCTGATCGCCCGCCGAGCTTGCTTCACTCCGACTTCAAGCTCGACAACATGATCCTGGAGCCGGCGTCGCTCGCTCCGGTTGCGGTCATCGACTGGGATATGGGCACGCACGGCGATCCGTTATGGGATCTGGCGGTGCTGCTGAGTTATTGGGCTGAACCTGGCGACCCTGCCTGCATGCACCGGATGCGTCAGATGCCGACGGCGCAGCCCGGCTTCCCGCGACGCCGCGAGGTCCTCGAATTGTACCGACACCTTACTGGCCGCGCAGTTGAGAATTTCGGTTTCTACCGCGTGCTATCAGTGTTCCGCTCGGCGATTGTGTTCCTACAGCTCTTCGATCGCTATAGGCGCGATCCGCAGGGAAGCCTCTCATGCGCCGAATTCGGCACGCTCGGGCGCGAATTGCTCGACTACACCTTCGAAATCACCCGAGGACGCCTCGAATGATGCGGGCGGCCTCGCCCAGGGAGCTGCTTTCGCGGCACTCGCCGCAGGCAAGAAAACCCTTGCATTGGCAGGGCCCTGATCCGAAATTGGCCTGAGGCTGGGGTGCTTGTCCTGTTGAGCGGGCGACGTATCGCGTCAGGGCCGGCTGAGATCAGACCCACAGAACCTGGCCGGGCCTGTCCCGGTGGAGGGAGTCCGTCATTACCGCGTCGATTGCCGCCTCGTCAGTTCACCCGAAGACCGTTATCGTCGGCGCGGGGGTTTTGGGTCTGGGTATAGCGTGGCGTCTGGCCCAGGCCAATTGCCCGGTCACCGTATACGACCGGGCCGAAGCCGGACGCGGCGCGAGCTGGGCCGCGGCGGGAATGCTGGCTGCCGCCGTCGAGACGGAGCCCGGAGAGGAAGACCTGCTGGCGCTGACGCTGGAAAGCCAGCGCATGTGGCCGCGCTTCGCCCGCGAGCTCGAGACCGCCGCCGGTGTCTCGGTCGACTATCGTGACGAGGGCACGCTTGTCGTCGCACTGACCCGCGACGATGCCGCGCAGCTGCGCCATACCTACGATTTTCAGAAGAGCCTCGGGCTCGAACTCGAATGGCTGTCGGGGGCCGAGGCGCGGCATCGCGAGCCGCATTTGCGGCCCGGGGTTCCCGGTGCAGTGTTCAGCCCGCGGGATCACCAGGTGGAGAACCGCCGGCTTGTCCGCGCACTTGCGACAGCCGCCCGCAGCGCTGGCGCGTTGCTGCGCGAGCGCGATCCGGTTCGGGAATTGGAAGTCGGCGGGCGACGCATTACCGCTGTCCTAACCGACCGCGGCCGAGATCCGGCCGACGTCGTTATCTTGGCTGCCGGCGCGTGGTCACGCGAGATCGCCGGCATTCCGCCCGCATACCTTCCTCCCGTGCGCCCGATCAAAGGGCAGATGCTGGCGCTGCGCATGGATCCGCTGGCACCGCTGCTGCGGCATGTCATCTGGATACCGCGTGGCTATCTTGTCCCCCGGCGGGATGGGCGCCTCGTCGTGGGCGGCACGGTCGAGGAGCGCGGCTTCGATGACAGCCTAACAGCCGGCGGTTTGCTGGCATTGCTGGAAGGGGCCTGGCGCGCGGTGCCGGGCATTGAGGAGCTGCCGATCCTAGAAACCTGGGTAGGATTTCGCCCCGGCTCGCGGGACGATGCGCCGATGCTCGGGCCCAGCGGAATCGACGGACTCGTCATCGCCACCGGGCATCATCGCAACGGTATTCTACTGACGCCGCTGACCGTCGAGGCGATCAGCGCCTATGTTTTGACCGGCCGGCTGCCGGCGAGCCTGGAGCCGTTCACACCGGAGCGTTTCGGTGGCAGCCGCGCCGGTTCGAAATCGGGAAACGGCCGCAAGGCCTCGGCTGAGGCACGATAATGTTGATCAAGATCAACGGCTTGGAGGAGGAGGTCGCGGTCGCGAGCCTTAGCGAACTGCTCACCGCTCGCGGTATCGATCCTGCCGCACGTTTCCTCGCTGTCGCTGTTAACGGCACCGTGATACGCCGATCGGAATGGGGGTCGAAATCTCTCGGACCCGGCGATGATATCGAGATCGTAAAGCCCTTCTCTGGGGGTTAAGTTAAGACCGAAACTCAGTAGACCAGGATAGACCCGATGACCGATCCGTTTCTGATCGCCGGCACACCCATTTCTGCGCGGCTCATCGTCGGCACCGCTCGTTATCCTAACCAGCAGGTGATGCTCGATTGCCTCGAAGCGAGTGGTGCGGAACTGGTCACTGCGTCGATCCGACGGATCAGTCTCGAAGGCTACGCCGAAAGCCTGGTGGATCTCTTGGGGGGCCGCTATCGACTGTTGCCCAACACGGCCGGCTGCGCCACCGTGCGGGATGCCGTTCTGACCGCGGAACTCGCGCGGGAGGCGCTTGAAACGAACTGGATCAAGCTCGAGCTGATCGGCGACCGCGAGCTGCTCTATCCCGATGTCGAGCAGTTGGTTCGCGCCGCCGACGAACTGGTGCGCAAAGGCTTCACTGTGCTTCCGTACTGCAACGAAGATCCGGTGACCTGCCAAAAGCTGGCCGATGTCGGCTGCGCGGCCGTGATGCCGCTCGGTTCGCTGATCGGCTCAGGCTTGGGTATCACAAACCCGGCGGCAATCGAGCTGATCTGTTCGCGCAGCCCGGTCCCTGTCGTGCTCGATGCCGGGATCGGGACTGCTTCGGATGCCGTCCTGGCCATGGAACTCGGTTGCGATGCGGTAATGGTCGACACCGCCATCGCGCAGTCTCACGATCCGCGCCGGATGGCGGCAGCAATGCGAGCGGCGGTGGAAGCCGGGCGCCTTGCCCGGCTGGCCGGGCGCATCCCCAAGCGCCGCTTCGCCGAGGCGTCGAGCCCGCAGCTCGGTCTCGTCGGCTCCTGATCGGACGCCTGTCCAGCGGGCGGCGCGGCACCCCGCGCGGAGATTCGGTGTGATTTTCGCCTTCCCGCTCTATGACGACAATCCGACGATCCGCCCGCCGGTAGTAACATATTTCGTCATCGGCGCTTGCGTTGGCGCGTTTTTGTGGCAGCTCGGTCACAACGAGCGCCAGATCTTATTCACCTACGGCATGATCCCGGCGGAGCTGTTTGGGCACTGGCAGCCGCCCCGGACCTATCAGGTACTGCCACCTTGGGGGAAGATGCTAACGAGCATGTTCCTTCATGGCGGATGGTTTCATTTGATTGGCAACATGCTCTATTTGTGGATCTTCGGAAACAATATAGAAGACGTGCTGGGGCGCGCGCGTTACCTTTTTCTTTATCTCAGTTGCGGCATTGTGGCCGCGCTCGCCCAGGCCCTCGCGAGCCCTCATTCACACATCCCGATGGTGGGTGCAAGCGGCGCGATCGCCGGCGTTCTGGGCGCCTATCTTCTGCTCTATCCGCATGCGAATGTTCACTGCTTTGTCTGGATCGTAATCTTTTTTCGGATCGTCAATGTACCGGCCTGGATGATTCTGGGTCTGTGGTTCGCGATACAGCTGATAAGCGGGCTCGGCGTCGATTCAGGCAAGCCAGGAGTGGCGTTCTGGGCTCATGTCGGCGGTTTTGTTAGCGGGCTGATCTTGGTGAGCATTTTACGGCCGAGCGGGGTCGCCTTGCGGCACCCGCCGCGCAGCCAGGTCTTCGCGTCTGCTCCACCGGGCGCATTTAGAAGTCGAAGAAGCTACTACGGCGGCTCGGTCCCCCCGGCCGGCCGAAGGTTCACCAGACCGCCCGACCCTTGGGAATGAGGCAAGCGATGAGGACCGCGCCTTCGAGTCGCTGATCGGTCTCAGGATGCGCCGCGACGCTGCGCATCGGGTCGCACGAGCTTTTGCAGCAACGCCAGCCATCTCTCGACTCGCTTGCGGTTCTTCCTGAAATCGTATTCGCCGTACCGTGACCGGCTGTATATCGCAATGCTGGAGCGGCTGACCGCTAACGGAACAAACTCGACTGTGATCACATCCGGAAAACGCAACACGGGCGAATGCTGGATATAGATGAATCGGCGGGCGTCCCGGTCGGATACTGCGCTCACCAGACCCTCTTGCGCGGACATGATCTCTACCCAGTAGCGGTACAACCGCTCCCACGGGAGCTCAAATATCGGGCTCGGTATAGCTTCGCCGGTGGAGCAGTACGCCGGCGGACACGCGATAAAACTCGCTCTCGGCAATGGCGAGCGCAGCTGTGTGATGCTCGTCTCTTCGCCGGGCGCCACGCGATCCTCGACTTCACGGCTCATATAGATCCGCACCGCAAGCGCGATAATCGCCCCACTCAGCACGGTTGCAAACAGGCCTGTCACAATCCGGCGAGCTATCCGCACCCTTTCCCCCGTCGGCGCTTCAGCCTCGGTGACGACTTATGCCATAAAAAGTCCACCAGCAGGGTGAGGGATCGCATGCGCAAGGGGTCTGCGCCGGGGGAAGCCACAGGAAGCCGCCTCGCGGGTATACCGGCCGTGGAGGCCGAGGGTGCGAGCTACGCGCCCCAGGGCCTTGCCGAAGACATATCGGGGCTCGCGGCTGAGCCGCTTCTCACCGGGATTTTTGCAGCGCGTGGCCTGACCAAGCTTTTGCCGGCGCCGAAACGAACGGGAGTGGCAGGCGCCGATTGACGCGGCTGCGGCAATGCACGATGAACGCGTTAGAGCTCTGTTGGCCGCTGGTGCCGCGGACGTTCCTCCCCCTCGTCGACGCGAGGCGCCGTTCGTGCGTTCGTGCGGGTTCAGCCGGCAGAAAACGAGCTATGCGCGCGTGAACCTGCAGCGGCTGTCGAGAATGACGACTGCGGCTTTGTGGAACTCGCCTCGGCCGATGACGAGCCTGCGCTCGCGCGGCTGCTGCATGTCGGAGGCATCGGCCGCTGGGAGCGCGGAGATCCGTCTGCTGTCTGCACCGGGTCACCCGGGCATCCGGGCCAGCCACCGATCTCCGCCTGCAGCTCCCAAGCGAGCTCGGATTGCGGCACCGTTGCGGCGCGTGGCGGCCCTGGCGCCCGGCGGCGGCGTGCTTGTTCCGGCAATCCAGCTTGCGCGGCATCCCGATTGCCGAAGTGACCGCGGACAGACCGCCATCCTTTGCTGCGCTGACGACCGGACCGAGGTGGAGCCCGGCACAACGGTCGGTCAGGCGCAAGGGCATGGGATCGGTCAGGCGCAAGGGCATGGATTGAGCCTGCGACGCCGGCGTGGTGCCGGTCTGGCGGGCGTCGCCGGATCTCAAGGAGAGGGACAACATGGCAGAGAGTTTCCCCGACGGGTTTGTTTGGGGCGCCTCGACCGCGGCCTACCAAATCGAAGGTGCGGTCAAGGAAGACGGGCGCGGGCCGTCGATCTGGGACACGTTCAGCCACCTGCCGGATAAGGTTTCCGGCGGCGAGACCGGCGACATCGCGTGCGATCACTATCACCGCTGGCCCGAAGACCTCGCGCTAATGCGCGAACTCGGGATCGGCGCCTATCGTCTATCGACCGCTTGGCCGCGCATCCTGCCGGAAGGCAGAGGACGCCCGAACCCGAAGGGCCTCGAGTTCTACGACCGGCTCATCGATGCCGTCATGGCGGAAGGCATCGAGCCTTGGATCTGCCTCTACCACTGGGATCTGCCGCAAGCGCTGGAGGACCGGGGAGGCTGGCAGAACCGGGACGTCGCGTCATGGTTCGCCGAGTACAGCGCCATGACCGTGCGGCGGCTTGGCGACAGAGTCAAATATTGGGCGACTTTCAACGAACCTAATGCGGCCGCCGTCCTGGGCTACGCCGAAGGGGTTCATGCCCCGGGCATTCGCGGCCGAACCACCGCGCTGGCCGCCATCCACGTGATGAACCTGGCGCATGGGCTGGGTGTCGAGGCGGTGCGCTCGGAGCGGGCCGATCTCCGGATCGGCAACATCTATAACTTCCATCCGCGAGAGCCGGCGAGCGAACACGAGCAGGACGAGCGGGCGGCGGTGATGCTCGACGCGCTATGGAACCGCTCCTTTCCCGATCCGCAGACCCGCGGCAGCTACCCCGAGCCGCTCGCCGCCGAAATGGAGGCGTTGGTACAGCCGGGGGACTTCGACATCATCAAACAGAGACCCGACTATTTCGCGTTCAACCACTACACACGTTCAAGCACGCGTCATGACCCCGACCACCCCTTCGAGGCCGGTACTGTTCCGCCCGCGCCGGGGCGTCCGGTCACCGACATGGGTTGGGAGATCGCACCCGAAGCGCTCCGCGCCGTTCTGGTCGAGGTGAAGGAGCGTTACAGCGGTAATCTGCCCGTCTATATCCTCGAGAACGGGGCGGCCTTTCCCGACCGCATCGACGAAGACGGACGGATCCGCGACGAACCCCGGATTGCTTATCTGCGCGACTATCTCGCAGCCGTTCTCGATGCGATCGCCGCGGGCGTGCCGGTGCGCGGCTATTTCGTGTGGTCGCTGCTCGACAATTTCGAGTGGCGGTTCGGCTACGGTAAGAGGTTCGGCCTCGTGCACGTCGATTTCGCGACACTCGAGCGACGGCTCAAGGACTCTTTCCATTTCTATGGGGAACTCGCCCGCGGCGCCCCGCTGGAGCGGGAGTAAATGCCACCCGATACGTCTCTCGATCTGGTCGCGCATGTCATCCAAGTGGCGCTGACGCCGATTTTTCTGCTGTCGGGCATCGCCACTCTGTTGAACGTTTTCGCGACGCGGCTTGCACGAGTGGCCGATCGCGTCGACCAAATCAACAAGGCAATCGAAGAGACTGGTTCCGAGAAGAAAGCGGAACTCACCCGACAGCTCTCGCATCTGCGTCGCCGGTCGGTCGCGCTCGACACGGCCGTGGTGTTGGGCGCGGTGGCGGCAGCTTCCACCTGCGCATCGGTTTTTACGCTGTTCGTCGGCGCGTTGCGCAATGCAACCGACCCCTCGGTATTGTTCTCCAGTTTCGGGCTCGCGATCGTCGCGACAATCAGCGCGATCGCGGCCTTCACGATGGAAATGCTGATGGCCGGCAGCGGCGTCAGGGCCATAGCAACGGCTGACCGACAAGCCTGATAGCGCGTCGGGGGGTCTCACGAAAGATACGCGGTGCAGCGGCTTTCGAGACTGTTGCGCGAGGCGAAGAAATCCTCGCCGAGGTCGAGCGCCTGGACCGCGCGGATTGTCTCAACCCGAACCTCGTGCTGTCTCGCAATCTCCTCGAGCCGGCCCGCGACATCTGCTCGTCCAGTGAATATGATGCCGTCCACGTGGCTGCGGATCGCCGCCAGCGCGGCACCGACATCGTCGCCGCAGTCAAGCAGCGCCGAGAACCGAGCCTGCGGGACTGCATCGCGCGCCGCGGCAACGAGCTCACGGAACCATCCCGGCCCGACATGGCCGCCGGCGTCGGAACCGCTGGCGAGCACAATCCGGCGTCCGGTTTGGGCTGCGGCAGTCAGCGCGGCGGTCGCCTGTTCCCGAGAGTGAATCACGATAACAGGAGCCCCGTCACCGGATTGCATCGTTTCGTTAGACACCGGGGCCCGTTATCGCGAGAAGCCCGAAGGACAGCCCGCTGGGGGGACGTCCGTCGGGTATGAAGCAATTTCGCGGGTCAGGCCATGCCGCCGAAATAGGCGGCGACCTCGACCATCCGGTTGGAGAAGCCCCATTCGTTGTC
>JAFMSA010000144.1 GCA_017353855.1 Alphaproteobacteria bacterium | reverse complement strand
ATCGAGGCGCCCGATCCCGAAACCGTCGTCTTTCACCTTAAATTCCCGACCAGCGCGTTTCTGCCGGCGCTCGCCAGTCCCTTCAATTGGATTTACAAAAAGACAATGCTCGACAAAGACCCGAGTTGGTACAAGAAAAATATTCTTGGATCTGGTCCGTTCAAATTCGCCGGTTACGAAACCGGGCAGTCGATCAAAGGGGTGAAGAACCCGGATTACTATCACAAGGGACTGCCTTATCTCGACGGCTTCACCGCGATTATGCGCCAAAGCAGGCAGTACGGGTCGGGGCGATCCGCAGCGACCGCGTCGTAATGGAATTCCGCGGTATGCCCCCCGCTGCGCGCGATGAGCTCGTGAGAGTGCTCGGTGACAAGATTACGGTGCAGGAACGTGATTGGAACGTCGCCAGCGCCGTAACTCCCAACCACAACAAAAAGCCGTTCGACGATCCGCGGGTGCGCCGCGCACTGAGCCTGGCGCTCGATCGTTGGGCGGTGCGCCGGGATTGTCGAAGATCGCGATCGTCAACACCGTCGGCGGCCTCGTCTTCCCCGGCTCTCCATTGGCGGCAAACAAGGAAGAGCTCGAGCAGATCGCCGGTTATTGGCCCGATATCGACAAATCACGAGCTGAGGCGCGACGGCTCTTGAAAGAGGCCGGCGCCGACGGACTCACCTTTGAGCTCCTGAACCGCGATGTCGACCAGCCATACAAATACGTGGCGATCTGGCTCATCCACCAATGGAGCAAGATTGGGCTGCACGTGACGCAGCGCGTTTTGCCGAGCGGGCCGTGGTTCGATGCGATGCGCAATGGCGAATTCGATGTCGTGCTCGAAGCGCCCGGCTACGGCAATGTCAATCCGCCGCTCGATGTCCAAAAGACACCGCCGGCCTCCGTCGATTCCGAGAATTACGGACATTATGAAGACCCTGGCGAGGTTGCGCTCTACCAGCAGATGTTGCGTGAAAACCGACCCGGCACGGCAACGCGTAGCGATGCTCAGGTTCGAGAAATACGTGCTCGACGACCAGACGCACATGTTCTGGGTAATGTGGTGGCACCGCATCGTGCCGTACCGTTCCTATGTGAAGGGGTTCAAGATCGCCCCGACGCATTTCATCAACCAAGGCTTATCGATGATCTGGCTCAATAGATGATGCGAAAGGATACAGGTATTTCGAGTTCCCGTCGTCCTGGCGAAGGCCGGGACTCACCGCGGGGGGTGGGCACTGGCTCTCGCCGCTGCGACGCTAGCGGCGAGAGCGCTCCTTTCCGTCTGCCTCGCTGCGGCTGCTGCGAGCCAAAGCGCGGCGGCACGCTCAGCTACATGATCCCGGCCGACGCGCCGCCGAGCTTTGACGCTCACCGCGAGGAGACCTATGCTACGATCCACTCAGCCGCGCCGTTCTACAGCGTACTCATCCGGGCCAACCCCGACGATCCTGGCAAGACGGATGATCTCGTCTGCGATCTCTGCACCGCGATGCCGAAGCCAACCGACGACGGCAAGACCTACAGCTTCAGGATCCGCGAAGGGGTCCAATTCGCGGACGGTTCGCCATTGACCGCGGCGGATGTGGCAGCGAGCTGGAATGAGATCATCTTTCCGCTACAGGGTATCATCAGATTGGTTCCAGCGTAGCCGAAGACACGGAGCAATGGCCTGTCCCCCAGGTCGCCGGCGGCGCGACGCGCGGGACTGTGCTGCACAAATTGCTGGAAGAGGTGCTTACCGGAGAGACGGCGGATCACCAAGTCAGTCTGCAGCGACGCGCAACCGAGCTGCTCTCGCGGTATCGAGCCGTCGTCGGATCCGCAGCATGGGATCGCCCCGGCAGAGCTCGCCGCGACTGTGGTGCGGACCACAGTAATTGCGGCCCTTCGCCCGCACCTTGTGCCCGAGAGTGCCGGCCCGCAGCCGATCGGCGAGATCGAGGAAGGCGGGGTGGCGCGATCATCGCCGGCCAGCTCGATGAGCCCGGCCGTTTGGACGAGGCCGCCGAGCTCGATGAGATGAAGCGTGCGGGCGCGGCGCTCGGCGGCCCAATCCCGGGTGTTCGCTGAGGGTTTTGACCCGTTGCAATGATTTTACTGTTAGGCGCACGGAAAACCCACGGGTGGACGGACGCGTCACCCGGTCGGCAGCTCGGCCAAGAGCGGACGTCCGCGCAAGTCAGCTTAATACACGATGATCCACTGTGCCGCGGCTCGGACCGAATCCCAAACCGATACAGCCTGCAGTATGATGTGTTGCTTTCTTCGCATCGTGGGCGATAGAGCAGGGTTTCCCGCCGAAGCGGCTGCAGGGGCTGCTCGGGCATTCGTCGATCCAGATGGCGTTCGATGTTTACGGCCACTGGCTGGGCGACATCGACGACGACCACGCCCGGTTTGCCGCCGGCGAGCAGCAGATCACCGCGGCACGGGTGATGGAGGCAGCGGAATGAGCGAAACCAGTCTTGACCAGCTCACCGAGTGATTGGACGGCGTTTTAAGGCAATAACCGCGCGGCGTGACCGGGAATAAGGAACGACGGCGGTATGAGCACGAACGAGACCCCATTGACGCGTCATTATTGGGAGCAGGTGGTTGGGCGTGGAACGCTGCTGCTTGAGTATTGCGTCGTGAAGCCCCGCCCAGGCGCCAGCCCACGGTATCTCGATGGGGTTATCATCTTGGACGGCGAGCATAAGATCGCGTCCAAGGCGGAGCACGTCAGCCTCAGCAGGCATGACGTCATCGTCGTGCAGACGAAGACCGGCCGCGCCGGCATGTACCTCTTGGGCCAAGCCCTGTTCTCACGCGAGCTGGTCAGGGAGTACTTCTCGCCGCGCTCCGTGAGCACCGTTGCGCTGTGCGGGCGCGACGATGACGTCCTCCGGCCGATTGCCGAGTATTTCGGAATCAAGGTCGCGGCAGTGGACAAAGACCCCCGTCTGCAGGGGTGGTGATAAGTCCGCCAACTGCTGGGACCGCGAGAGGTGGCGGCATGAGCGAAGCGACACACCAAATGCATACGAGCTTGTCCTGGGTCGGTCCCTTTTTCTGGCCCGGTTACGGATCACCAACCGTGCCTGCGGTTTCGAGCGTCTATCTGTGGACCGTCGAGTCGCGCCACGACGAATATCCCGACGGATATTTCCTGTATCTCGCGGGCGAGACGATTGATGCGCGCTACCGCCATGGACAACATACGAAGTCATTGCGTCTCGGCCTATGGACGATCTTTGACATGGAGGCAATGCAACACTGCGAGCGCAAGGAGATCTGGCATGTTTCAGACTGGAAACCCCACAAAAAACCGGGGTCACCCGATGAGGTGAAGATGATCGAAGCAGCCGGCCGGCGCATGATGACCGATCTTCGCCTGTTCATCGCCGAGATACCAGACAAGCGCCTGAGCCAGCGTGTTGAGGCCGTGATCATCCGCGCCTGTATGACGGCCCAAAGCCACTATGCGATCTGCCAGATCGCGGGATGTACCTTGCGCCGCGTTACCCGGGCGAGGCACCGATCACGGTGACGAACGTGTGCAGCAGCCGGATTTATGGTCTGCCGGAAACGATGAGCGTCTAGTCTTGGTGCCGGCCGCGGCCCCGAAAAGAAGGCGCCTCTCGACGGTTATTGTGTCGACCGATTGTGGAATTCTTCAAATCGACAGCAAAGCGACACGCGGTGCGGTCAGCCTCGAGCAACACTGCGCCAGACGGACGCTTTGACTATCACTATCGGAACGAATATCCGGTCGGAGGGCACCGTCGCACGCTGCGCCCAGCCTCAGTACAGCCGATCTCAAGACCTCCGACCCTGGAGAACTCGTCGTCGGTCTGATCTGACGGCGCTGGCGGAGATCCCTCTAAATCTAAAAACTCGACCACCTGGCGCAGCGAGACGAAATTGTCGTCGCGATCGCCCCGGCCTCTATGCCGAGCTCGCGATCGGCGAGCAGGCGGAGGGTGTGGAGCATTACGAGGAGGACGTGCTCGCCTGGATGACCGCGCGGATCTCTAGCCGATCCCGCCGGCGCCCGTAAGAGCCAGAAATCCTGGCGGCCGAGCAATCGCCAGTCCCGAACTCCATTGTGCGGCAGGGGCACCCTCGCGGCCGGCTTACCTATCGGCGGTTAGCGCGACCGAACCCCCAACAGGGCGCACAGGTAGCAACGGCCCTCTCGAAATGGTCAACCATCTTTCTGTGCCGGTACCTTTACGGCGAAGATCTCCGCCGCGAAGCTCAACGAGGGCCTCAACGTCATCGAGCGATGGAATCGGCTACCCGCCCACGGCACCCTGGGTCTCGACATAGAGCGAGTAGACCGACTGGCTCGCCGCCATGAATAGGCGGTTGCGCTTTACTCCGCCGAAGCAGAGATTGGCGCAGCGCTCGGGCAGCAGGACGCGGCCGATCATCTTGCCATCGGGCGCGTAGACGGCAACTCCGTCCTCGGCTTCGCCGCCCGACCAGCCGCACCACAGATTGCCCTGCACATCGACCCGAAAGCCGTCGCTGCCGCCCGGTTCGGCGGTACAGAACAGGCGCCCGTTGGCAGTCTTGGTGCCATCGTCAACGACATCGTAGACCTGAATAGTGCGCTGCCCCGGCCCGGGCGTGTCGACAACATAAAGCAGCTTTTCATCGGGCGAAAAGGCCACGCCGTTGGGCCGTTTCATATCGCCGACCGCGATCGTCATCGCTCCCGTCGTCGGGTCGAGCCGATAGACGCGAAACGGCAATTCCTGCGGCGCCTTGTGGCCGAGATAGTTGCCGCGGATGCCCGCGCCGTTGTCGCTGAACCAGATCGAGCCGTCGGATTTGACAACGACATCGTTGGGGCCGGTCAACTTCTTGCCATCGAAGCTTTGGGCCAGGACTGTGATCGAGCCGTCATATTCGGTACGGGTCAACCGCTGCGTATCCATCTCGCAGGTGACAAGCCGGCCCTGACGGTCGCGGCTGTTGCCGTTGGCGTAGTGGGAGGGCCGCCGAAACACGCTGATCGCCCCGGTTTCCTCCTCCCATTTCATAATCCGGTCGTTCGGGATGTCGCTCCACAAGAGGTAGCGGCCGTCGCCGAACCATACCGGCCCTTCGTTGAAGCGGCATCCTGTGGCGATCCGCTCGATGGCGGCATTGCCGAGGATGAGGGGCTGAAAACGCGGGTCGAGCACTTTCACGTTGGGATCGGGATAGCGAACCGGCTCTGCCGCGATAGAATGCAAGCCGCCGTTTCTTACACCGAACTTTGCTATTGCCGCCGCACCCGCGACCATCAAAGACCGCCTTCCCAGCATTATTGTCTCCTCCAGTTTTGTACTGACGCGTCTCTCTCGACCCCTCAACCCCGCCGCGAAAGGCCGATCGGTCAGATCCGGCCCACAACCGCCCGAGGCGATCGCGGCTCCTTCGGCCATCGCGCGCATCTTCTTGAACGAGATATCGGGATCGAGCAATCGCTGCCTGCCACCTTTTCGCTCGCGGCCGACGACGAGCTGCAGCACGAAGCCGGCCTCGACGATGGCTTTGTATTCCGGCTGCATCGCCGCCGCGATGGCTTCGACATCGGCTTGATGCGTCGGGTAGTAGCGGTTGGTCTGAAACACTGGGACGAGACCCGGAGAGGCTGCGGTCATAAAGCCCTCGACCGCCTTCACCTGCGCCAGTGCGTTGCGCAGATTGACGAGATCATCGAGCAGCGGCTACCAGTCGCGCACCGCGATCGGGCCGACGCAGACCGCGCGGCGGGCGGTGTTTTCGCCGGTCATTCTTGCATAGGCGGCGACAATAGTAGGGTGTGGCCCGGTATCGAGGTCCTCGAACCCTACGGCGCAATCCTCGATGAAACGAGCCGAGTTTTGGGGGACTCGTGGCCGCGAACCCGGTCAGACGGTCGGCGATGGGCGGCGCAGCGTTGCAGGACTGCTCTGCGCATGTTTCTGCGGTTTCTGATTGCAGAAGGTTACTGTCGCTCGAGTCTGCTGGAAGCGATTCCGTCGAGCGGCTCTTCCATCTGAGCGCCGGCGCACGCGCTCGTCTCGAAGGCCCACTCATCTCCAGGAGAGCTGGTCCTTTGGAAGGCGGCCGCTTGGATCGAAGACCTGGACACGATGAGGCGGCCGATCGCTCCATCGCCACAGAAGGAGGTTGTGGTCATCGGCTGTCGCACCAGGGGCGAAGCTCGGCACGAGAATGCCAGCTTTGCCTTCGTCGTAGAGCCGCCGGGCGACGCCCCACGATGGCGGCTCCTTTCCTTGCGACAGCAAGCCGAACCAGGGGCACGCCAAGTCCTCAAGGCTCACATGATGCTCCGCCCGACCTTCCGGTGTCCGAAGGTCTGCGATGTCGTCACAGGCGACTTCATAACAGCACAGCACACAGGGCTCGATCTTGTGTGCAAACCCTTGGTTCGCCTCCTTGACCGCTGTGATCACGTCGAGCGCCAGGTAAAGCGCAGGCATGCCTTTCGGGTTGAAGCGCGCGCCGCGGATTGCCGCGCCGTCACCGGAAAGTGGTTTGAACGACCATCGTGGATCGTGCGCGCGGTAGCACGTCCCCTCGAACTTCACGCAAATCCGCCGACAGCGAGATGGTCGAGATAGTCCCGCACCGCCGCGGCCTGGCCGGACTTCACCAACGCCTCGGCCGTGCGGTCGCCAAAAGCCGCGATCGGCTGCGCGCGATACCAAGCCATCGCCTGATCTTTGCCGCCTGCCCAAGCAGAGACCCGGCCGACGATCTCGAGCATCTCGCGGAGGCGGCTCTGGGCCTTGGCCGCGTTGGCGCGAGCCGCCTTGTGAAAGGTCTCGCGCCCAAGACCGACGGTCTCGGCGAGCTGACCCTTGGACATCCCGAAGCTCTCGGCCACTCGCTGCACCGCAACCTGCCCGCCTTCGTCGATGAATGCAGAAATCAGAGGGGTGCCCGTGTCGGGCTTGAGGTGTTGGCCGGAAGCGGCGGATGGCGCAACCGCGCGGCTTGTGGGTCGCTTCTGATGTGGGTTATTCCTGCGCGCTTGAGGCATGATCCGCTCCCCTGCCCGGTTTACCGGGCAAGATATGCGCCTCCTGGCTCAAGTCTTCAAGTTGTGCAGCGAGGCTAGCTGCCATTCCAGTGAGTGAAAGTCTCACCAACAGAGGAGTCCAGTCGCTGTTGCAGTTATATCCAGCAACGGGAAGGGCGACCGACCCGTTGGAAGCCTGGAAGTAAAAGTCCCGGTAGCGGCCGGCAAGGCTGCGAATCTTGAAGGTGAAAGTCCTTTGCCGTCAATTGCCCGATTCGGGCGGCTAGCATATCCGATGTGCGGGGAGGCAACGAACCGTACTGTGCTCGGACGTAAACGCCACGGCCGCCCTGTACGTCCGGTGAGGATGTTCAGCGGTGGGAACGACCTGGGTGGCAGCAAACTCGGAGGCCTGAAGATAAACAAATGACTGCAGCCGCGAAATACTTCCCGCTCAGAAGTCGTTGAGCGGAGCAACGTGGAACAGCCGACCTGCTGGGACTTTGGGGAAGGCCGATGTGACAGGAGAAGAAACGGGTAAGCGCATCCTGTCAGCCACCGTGGTAGGGGTCCAAGCATCCGAGGAAAGATTTGCAGAGATAACGCCGGGAAGGGCCTACGCTTTTTCGCAGACCGGCTGCGAAAAAGTGGCCCCTTGCGGGGCAGCTTTGTAACCAGCGGTCGGGGCGTCTAACCTGCCCTCCATGACCGACAAGCTTAGCATTCTCTACCAGGATTTACTGGGGTCAGCTACGATTGCGTTGACCGCATCGTTCCGAACGCTTTGTTCCCGATGGGGCATGATCCCGGAGGGTTCCGGGTGTGGTGGCGAGCGCTCACCGGATCGGACGAGACGCTCGCAAACGCCTACTTGATGCGGCTGGCCGGCCGGTTTAGTCGCCGAGTGCGCGGTTACGCCAGAGCGCACGGCATCCCTGTGATCGACTGTCCGGCAGGGCAGCGCAAGCATGACCTTGCCGAAGAATATTTGGCCAAGACGAACATCACGCATGGCCTGTTTTTGGTACTGGTCGGTCGCGCCCGCGCGCCGGTGTGGGATGTCAGCGCCAATCATCAGATCCGACGAAAGCAACCGATCCTCTTTGTCAACCACTATTCGTTCCACATCCGCGACCGGGAGTGGGGCCACCTGACGATCAAGATCAGCGGCCACCCTCCCTTTCCCGCCCAGGTGATGTTGAACGGCCACGAATATGTCGCCTGCCAGGCGCGCAAGGCCGGTCTCGTCTTCACCAGAGAAGGAAACTGCTTTACAAGCATCTCCGACGCTGCAGGTCTGGCAAAGATCGCAGACACCTTGTCCGAGCATCGGGCTATAGGGTTAACCGATTTCATGGGCGCGCCTTCCCTCGCCGGATGGACAGCGGAAGCGGGCTCCTAATGGAGGGTCCGGCTGACTCGGGGCGAGCTGCTCAGAAATCCTTAAATTAAAAGGCATTGATTGGCAACTT
>JAFMSA010000714.1 GCA_017353855.1 Alphaproteobacteria bacterium | reverse complement strand
GAACATTCGATCGCTGTACCGCACAGCTCGGAATCCCCCTGGCTGGCATGCGGATCGCCGACCGAGAACAGCGCACCTGGAACCGCCACCGGGTAGTACATCACAGCACCCTTGCCGATCCGCCAGTCGTCGACATTGCCGCCGAAATAGCCGGGCGGGACCGAATCGACGAACTCCGCCTCCCTCGGTGCTACTGCGATAACCCCGAAATGTGGTCGCACGGGAATGCGTACTCCCTTGAGGATCCCATGCTTTTTCTCGACCAGGGCGTGGTCGACCGGCACTCCGGGATAGTCGATGATCCGGTGCACCACTCCGAATGGATCGGTCTGCGGCACCCAGCGGTAATTATAGAGTGCACGCGCCCAGTTGTTGCTGCCCGTGGCGTCGAGCTCGTAGATCGTGATCACCTCGCGCGGCTTCGGCTCAGTCAGCAGGTCGTTGTAGTGGAAGCCCCACCATGCCGCAGCATTGCTACCGAAAGCGCGGCCTTTGAACGCGGGGTTGCAGCAGCTGCGCGGCCGCACGTCGATAATTCGCACTTCGAGCACGTCACCCGGCTCGGCATCATGCACAAAGACGGGGCCAGTGCAGATATGTACGCCGAAGCCTTCGCCGGCGCCGCGCCCATGGACCGACGCATCAATCGGCCCGGCCCCCCGCCGATCGACATTTTTAGCCTCCTTTGTCCAGAGGAAAACACTCTCTGCTCCTGGATCGCCCTCTATCATGCGCGCCTGATCGTCGTAAGCGTGATGCGTCAGAGTCTCGAGAGTGACGAAATCCCCCGACCCAATCGAGACGACGGGTTTCAGCAATCGGCTGAAATAACCCCAATGCACCGTCGCCGCGGTAGCAGGGACGAAATAGTGGTTGGTTCGGCCGGGCAAGCCGTTCGGCTGGTCTGTCGCTGACATAGAGTTGCTCACTGAATCAGGATTCCTGACACGACCAAGGCGACCGGCCGAAGGCGCGGCCGGTGCCGTGTCGCATAATGGTACCGCCACTTCGCTTCGGCCGCTCGAAATCGGCTATCGTGATCGTCTCGCCGTCGCGTCGTCGGATCGAACAGACCGTCGGTAAGAATGACCTGTTCTAGCGGCGATTGAGCTACCGACAAGCCGGCCTCGCCGAAATGGCGGCGCGTCGAGATGGGTCCCGCAATGCTCCGCCCTCAAGCTCGTCCTCGGATTCCATCGCGAGCTTGCCCTCGATGATCGTTTGCAAATCCTGGAAGCTTTCGATCGGCCAAAGGCGATGCTCGTGACCCATCCCGGCGTACAGCTTGTGGGCGAGCAAGTTAATAGATCCGTACATCGGACTCCCTCCGGGGCTGGTTGATTCTGCAGCGCCTCAGCGCCGGCGTCCCCGGTCGCCTCACCACCGAAATCATCCACCTGTGACACGTGGCGGAGGAAGCGGCGCGTGCGCGGTTGCCATTGACGATGACCTGCGCAGGCCGATCCTCTTCGATCACCTTGCCGGCATCCAGGAAGGACCACACGGTCCGCGACCTCATGCGCAAAGCGGATCTCGTTGGTCACGACTATCCTCGTCATCCCGGCATCGGCGAGGCGGCGGATGACGGCGAGCACCTCACCGACCAACTCGGGGTCAAGTGCCGATGTCGACTTGTCGAACAGCATCAGCCGCGGCCGGATAGGGAGTGCGCTCGCGATCGCGACCGCTGCTGCCGACCGCGGGAGAGGCGGTGCGGCAAGTGGTTGACTTGTCTAGCGAGCGGACGCCGGCGAGCAGCTGCAAGCCGATGGCGCGGGCGGTCTTGGGTGATTGACGGTACACGCGGATCGACGCCTCCATCAGGTTTTCCAGCGCCGTCAGGTGCTCAAACAGGTTGAAGACGATGCCGATGCGGGCTTGCGCCCGCGCCAGATTGCCGGCGGGACGCAGTCCGCCGCCCCGCATGCGCTGATAGCCAAATTGCTTGGCGTCGACGGTGATCTCGCCCGATCGAGCAGTTCGAGGTGGTCGATCATACGCAGCAAGGTGCTCTTGCCCCCGCTCGGCCCCATGATCGCGACAGCATCGCCGCGGCGGACGGTCAGCTCGATGCCGTTGCGGACCTGCGTGTCCCCATGGGATTTCTGGAGGGTGCGGCAGACGACAACCGGCCGGCCGTCGGCCCCGCCGACATCGCGGCAGAGATCGCTGACCAGCGCCGACCAATTCTTCTGCGATTGCAGCGGCCGCGCCGGCCGATACACCGCTCCCGCTGCCGCCTATCCCAATCGCCGCCAGGAGCCTGGCGAAGGGGCTGTCGCCGCGCTCACGCAGGAAATCGAAGCGCCGCTCGGCGGCGATCTGGCCAACCGCCACGGAACCGGTCATCGCCAAATAGATCAACTCCGACGCCGTGAACACGGTGAAGAACTTGAAGTTCTGAGCGAAGACCTGCTCGGCGCGAAAAGGTCAACTCGTTGACCATTATGACCGAGGGGACGTGCTCTCGATCATGATGATCGCCTGATTAGTGATTCCCGGCAGGATTGAGCGCATTGCCTGCGGCATGATGATCCGGCGCAAGGTCAGTCCGCCCGACATGCCCAGCACCGCCGCCGCGATCACTTGCCTGCGACTGACCGACAGGATGCCGCGGCAAATGATCTCGGCGTTGAACGCCACCTCGTTCAGTTAGCGATCGAGGGCGAGGACACCCCTCAGAGATCGGGCGATCGGAACGCGTCGGCAGGCGATGCGGAGTTCGCATTGACGCGCTACGTGGATGCGCACAATATATCGGAAGTCGATAATGGTGTGCGGTTAGAATGTCACAGAGGTTTTATGCGTTTGCGGATCGATG
>JAFMSA010000713.1 GCA_017353855.1 Alphaproteobacteria bacterium | reverse complement strand
ACGCCAACACGCTGTCGCTGCGCGAACGGCGCTTTGTCGAATCGGCCAGGGCGAGCGGCATGAGCGAGTTCCGCACCGCGGTGCGGCACGCGCCGCCGAACACGCTCGCACCGCTGGGCGTGCTCGCCACAGCCCGGCTCGGCTCGACGATCCTGACCGAAGCCTGGCTGTCATTCCCGGGCCTCGTGCTGCCGCAGCCGCATCCCTCCTGGGGCCGGATGCGCTTAGAATACGCTGCCGAATACATGCGGGCCGCCCCGCGGCTCGTCATCGTTCCAGGTCTTGCGATCAGCGGCGCCGTGTTCGGCAGTAACCTGCTCGGCAACGCCTTGCCCGACCTGTTCGATCTGCGGCAGCACAGCTGAACCGGCCAATTTCTGCTCGAGGGACTCTAGTGTTGAACCAAGCGCGGCGCGGCGCGAATGCCGGGAGAGAGCGGGTGACGGCCGACCCGGCCGCCGCGCCCGCCTACGCCATGACGACAACCGGCGAACGCGCCGGGCCGGTTCTCGAGATCACAGGGCTGAAGACGTACCTCTTCACACGGTCGGGCGTCGTCAAGGCGGTGGACGACGTTTCGCTCACGGTGCGACGGGGCGAGACGCTGGCGGTCGTCGGCGAGTCGGGTTGCGGCAAATCGATGACGGCGTTGTCGGTAATGCGCCTGGTCCCCAATCCTCCTGGCAAAATTGTCGGCGGCACGGTAGCCCTCGAAGGCAAGGACCTGTTGCAGCTTCATGAAACGCAGATGCGGGACATTCGCGGCAACGAGATCTCGATGATCTTTCAGGAGCCGATGACCTCGCTCAATCCGGTGCTGACGGTCGGTCATCAAATCAGCGAAGCCCTGCGGCTGCACCAGGATCTCTCGAAGCGCGCCGCCGCCGAAAAATCGGTGGAGATGCTGCGGCTGGTGAAGATCCCCGAGGCCTCGCAGCGGGCGCGGGAGTATCCGCACCAACTCTCGGGCGGGATGCGACAGCGGGCGATGATCGCGATGGCGCTTGCCTGCAACCCGCGGGTGCTGATTGCCGACGAGCCGACGACTGCGCTGGACGTGACGATCCAGGCCCAGATCCTGGACTTGATCCTGGAACTCCAGCAGCAGTTCGGCACGGCGATCATCCTGATCACGCACAACCTCGGCGTCGTCGCCGAGAGCGCGCGACGCGTCATCGTCATGTATGCCGGCAAGAAGGTCGAGGAGGCGGAGGTCGAGACGCTGTTCGGGGAACCGCTCCATCCTTACACGCACGGCCTGCTTGCTTCCATTCCGCGGCTCGCGATCATGGGCGGGAGAGCGGGAAATTCCGCACCGCGCCTGAAGGAAATCCCGGGAATGGTTCCGGCTCTGAGCAATCTCCCGGCGGGCTGCACCTTCGCGCCGCGCTGCGCATTCGCTGACGAGCGATGCCGCGCGCAATTCCCGCCCTACGAGCAAAAACGGCCCGGCCACTGGGCGGCCTGCTGGCATTCGGAGAGGCTCTATGGCGGCCGGGACGGCTGACATCACGGACCAACAGCCCCTGACCCACGGCGCCGGCGCCGTTCCGGTCATCGCGGTTGAGGGGCTCAAAAAGCATTTCCCTGTCAAGAAGGGCCTTCTGCGGCGAACGGCCGGGTATGTGTATGCGGTCGACGGCGTCAGCTTTTCGGTCAACGAAGGCGAAACCCTCGGGCTCGTCGGCGAAAGCGGCTGCGGCAAATCGACAGTCGCACGCACGCTGCTGCGCCTGATCGAGCCGACCAGCGGCACGATCCGCCTCGATGGTCAGGACATCACCCTCCTGGGCAAGAAGGCGCTGCGGCCCCACCGCCGGCAGATGCAGATCATTTTCCAGGACCCGTTTTCATCGCTCAATCCGCGCATGTCGGCGGGTGACATCGTCGGCGAGCCGTTGCAGGTCCATGGCATCGTCCACGGTAAGGAAAAACAGGAGCGCGTCGCCGCACTGTTCGACCAGGTTGGGTTGCGCCGCCCGCAGATGCGCAGCTTCCCGCATGAGTTTTCCGGCGGGCAGCGGCAACGCATCTGCATTGCCCGCGCGCTCGCCCTGAACCCGAAGCTGATCATCGGGGACGAGCCCGTCTCGGCGCTCGACGTGTCGATCCAGGCGCAGGTCATCAACCTGATGATGGATCTGCAGCGCGACAAGAACCTCTCCTATCTGTTCATCGCGCACGATCTCGCGGTCGTCGAACACATCAGCCACCGCATCGCGGTGATGTATCTCGGCAAGATCGTCGAATACACCGACAAACAAACACTCTTCACCCGCCCGCTGCACCCCTATACGGAAGCCCTGCTCGCCGCAGTGCCGATCCCGAACCCAAAGCTGAAGCGCAGACGGCATTTGCTGCAGGGGGATGTGCCGAGCCCGATCAACCCTCCGCCGGGCTGCACCTTCCACACCCGCTGTCCCTATGCCGAGGCACGCTGCAAACGCGAGGTCCCGCCGTTGCGCGAGGTCGCTCCCGGCCACATGGTCGCCTGCCACCTCCGCTAGTGCCGCATCACACCAGTTGCCGGCAGTTCGCATCACGCCCCCCGGGATCAAAAGGGCTCCGATGAGAGCGAACGCTCTCTCTTCACCCCGGCGGCTGCCGGATCGGCCCCTTGGCGGCCGGCCGGGGAGAGGACCAGAGCCCGCCCACAGCATGACTCCTCGCTCGTGTCAGGGAAAACGCGACTCCGCCCGCTCCCACAGCCCCCAGGCCCGGACCGCCGAGCCTCGCGCGCGGACGCCGCCGGAATTGGCCGGCAACCTTCTCCCCCGCGTGTCCGCTCTCCTTGGGTCCCATAAAACCAATCCCGAACCCCC
>JAFMSA010000001.1 GCA_017353855.1 Alphaproteobacteria bacterium | reverse complement strand
GCGGGCGGGCGGGCGGGGGCAACCGCGCCCCGCCCTACGTTTATCTGCGCGATCCGGCCGAGATTTCGCGACGCTCATTTGCGCTGATCGGCCGGGAGGCAGATCTGGCGCGCCTTGCGCGGTCGATCCGGCCGGTGGCGATGCGCCTGGCGCACGCCTGCGGCGACGGTTCGATCCTTGCCGATCTCGCCTGGTCGCGTGGATCGGTAGCCGCGGGACGCAGGGCTCTTGCAATGGGCGCACCAGTGCTCGCCGACTGCATGATGGTTGCCGCAGGCATCGCACGGGCGCCACTTGCGGCAGGCAACGCAGTCATCTGCACATTGCGCGATCCCGCAACCGCAGCACTCGCGGCCGCGCAGCGCACAACCCGCTCCGCCGCCGCGGTCGATTTGTGGAAGCCCCATCTGGCCGGCGCGATCGTCGCGATCGGCAATGCTCCGACGGCGCTTTTCCGGCTGCTCGAGCTGCTCGCGGACAACGCCGCCAGACCGGCTCTCGTCCTCGGTTTTCCGGTGGGTTTTGTCGGCGCGGCCGAAGCCAAGGCCGCGCTCGCCGCGTTCGGCGATGGTCTCGACTTCATAACGCTGCACGGCCGTCGCGGCGGCAGCGCGCTCGCGGCTGCTGCGGTCAACGCGCTGGCGAACATCGCGTGAAACGCTGGCTCGCCGTCATCGGTGTGGGTGAGGACGGGCTCGCCGGCCTCTCCCCGGCGGCACGCGCCCTGGTCGGGACAGCAGAGGTGCTGGTCGGCGGGGTTCGCCATCTCGGAATGGCGCCTGACACGGCCGCCGAACGCATCGTCTGGGAACGTCCGTTGCGCCAAACGATTGACGCGATTGCCGCTCGCCGCGGGCGGCGGGTCACTGTTCTGGCGAGCGGCGACCCGATGTGGTACGGGATCGGCGTCACGCTGTCCCGCCGTTTTTCGCGCGAGGAGGTCGTGATCGTGCCGCAGCTCAGCGCCTTCAGCCTCGCGGCTGCTCGGCTGGGCTGGCCGGTCGCCGAGTGCGCGACGATCACGTTGCACGGGCGTCCGCTTGACACGTTGCGGCTCCACCTCGCCCCGGGTCGTCGGATCCTGGCGCTCTCCGAAGACGGCACAACACCGCGGGCCGTTGCCGCGCTGCTGACCGGGCTCGGCTGGGGCCCGAGCGAACTGACGGTGCTTGCCCATATGAGCGGGAGCCGTGAGGCGAGCATCACGGACAAGGCGCAGTTGTGGGGCGGGCGTCGCGTCCCGGATCTCAACACGATGGCGATCGACTGTCGTCCCGAGAGCGGCGCGCGGGCATTGCCGCTGCTCCCCGGCCTTCCCGATGACGTCTTCGAGCATGACGGTCAGCTGACGAAGCGTGAAGTCCGCGCCGCAACCCTCGCAGCACTCGGTCCGCTGCCCGGCGAAACTCTGTGGGATATCGGAGCCGGCTGCGGCTCCATCGCAATCGAATGGCTGCGTGCCGGCGAGGGCCGCTCTGCAGTCGCAATCGAGCGGGAGCCGGCGCGCGCGGCTATGATTGCACGCAACGCAGCCTCGCTCGGTGTGCCGGGATTGCGCGTGATGCCGGGTTCCGCACCGGAAGCACTGCGGGATTTGTCGCGACCGGACGCGATCTTCATTGGCGGCGGAATCGGTGCGGCGAGCCTTCTGGCCGAGGCATGGCAGAGCCTCCTGCCGGGCGGTCGCTTAGTCGCCAACGTCGTCACAACCGAGGGTGAAGCGCGGCTCTTCGACTGGCACGCCCGACACGGCGGCGCATTGACCCGGCTCTGCGTTGCTCGCGCGCAACGGCATGGGCCGCACCATCTCTGGCGATCGCTGGCTACGGTGACGCAATTCGCCGCGGTAAAGTCGCGTAATGGCGAATGACCGTGATTGCGGAGGTCCGGGCTCGCCGCCCGCCGGCGCGGGAGCCGGGAACGCGGCATCAGCAAGTCTCGAGCCGGGCCCGTCTTTAGCAGTTCCGGGCCTTGCGTCACCGGGCAGCCCCGCACAACGGCGGATCGGTCGCAAAAGCCGGCTCGAGGGCTTGCTGAGCGGCGTGCGGCCATACGTGCTGCTGGGTATCCTGTGCTTTTTACTCTACGCGCCGGGACTCGCGGCGATCCCTCCGCTCGACCGCGACGAGGCGCGCTTTGCGCAGGCGACGCGGCAGATGCTGGAGACCGGCGATTTCATCCGCATCCGTTTCCAGGACGAGGCGCGCAACAAGAAGCCGATTGGGATCTATTGGCTGCAAGCCGCGGCGGTGGCATCCTTCAGTTCGCCGGAGAGTGCCGCCATTTGGCCTTACCGGCTGCCTTCCGCATTGGCCGGGGCGGGAGCGGTGCTGCTGACTTTCGCATTCGGCGCCTCTCTGCTGGGTTCGCGTCCGGCCGGTTTTCTTGCGGCCCTGCTGACGGGGAGCGCGCTGGGTGTCGTGACTGAGGCTCACCTTGCTACGACCGACGCAGCGCTGCTGGCCGCAGTGGTCGCCGGGCAGGGCGCGCTCGGGCTCGTCTATGCGGCGGCGCGTAGCGGCCGTTCGGTTTCCCGCTCGGTCCCGCTCGTCTTTTGGCTGGCCGAAGCGGCGGCTATCCTATTGAAAGGGCCGCCCGGTCCGGTGCTGGCATTGCTGACGGTCGTCGCGCTCTCAATCGCCGACCGGGATGTCCGCTGGGTCTGCGGATTACGCCCGCGCACGGGCTTGTTGCTGACGGGGCTGGTCGTGGCTCCCTGGTTCATCGCCATCGAAGGCGCCACAGGCGGCCAGTTTATCTCCGATTCCGTCTCGCGTGACCTTTTGCCGAAGCTCGTCGGTGCTCAGGAAGCGCACGGCGCACCGCCGGGTTACTACTCGGCCCTGGTGTTTGCGACTTTCTGGCCGGGCTCACTCTTTATTGTCCCGGCCTTGCTGTGGGGGTGGCGTTGGCGGCGTGCGCTGGCCGCGCGTTTTTTGCTCGCCTGGCTCGTACCCGGCTGGCTTCTGCTGGAGTTCGTGCCGACCAAGCTGCCGCACTATGTCCTGCCGCTTTATCCGGCATTGGCCTTACTTGCCGGCGGCGCCTTGTCGGAAGGGATTGCGAGAGGTTTCACGGGATGGGCGCGGCTCTTTGACGGCGCAGTCAAACTTCTCTGGGCAGGCGCTACGTTGGCTTTCGCCGTCGCGTTGATTGCCCTGCCTCGATGGTTCGGCGGCGAGATTTCGGCCTACGTCATGGCGGCGGCATTGGCTTCGCTCGGCGCGGCGGTGTTGCTCCTACGGCATCGCGGTCCGCCGATGAAGGTTGCAGGTCTGACCGCGCTGCTTGCCGGGGGCATTGTGTTGCCCGCGGCGCTCGAGGTCGTTCCCGGCCTCGATGGTCTTTGGCTAAGCCGATCGGCGCGGTTGTTGCTAATGCGTCACCGTCCGGGGCCGGGCGAGGCCGTGTTGTCGGTCGGCTATAGCGAGCCGAGCCTCGTTTTTTTGCTCGGGACGAAAACCCGCCTGGTCACGGCCGCACCCTCTGCGGATCAGCTTGCCGGCGCCGGTATGGGACTGGTCAATGACCGCTTCAGTGCGGAGTTTCGGCAATCATTGGCAAGCCACGGCCTCACGATGCGCGCGATCGAGAGCGTGAGGGGCCTTGACTATTCGGCGGGGGGCGAAAAGCTCGTCCTGACGCTCTATCGTTTGGAGCGGGGCTGAGCGTCAGTGGAGCGCGGCCGGTTATACGGGCTCGGAGCGGGGCCGGGCGATCCGGAGCTTCTGACGCTTAAGGCACTGCGGCTGCTGCAGGAAGTGCCGGTGATCGCATATCCCTCACCGGAGCACGCGGACAGCTTTGCGCGTTCGATCGTCGCGCAATGGCTCAAGCGCGGCCAGCGGGAAATTGCGCTGCGGTTTCCGATGCGTCCCGGACCGCCGCCAGTCGAGATCTACGACCGCGCTGCGACCGCGCTTGCTGCCGAACTCGACCGAGGCCGTGACGTCGCACTCCTCTGCCAGGGCGATCCATTATTTTACGGCAGCTTCATCAATCTGTTCACGCGGCTTGCGGGACGGTATCACATCGAGATCGTTCCAGGCGTCACGTCGCTGACCGCCTGCGCCGCCGCGGCGGCCGCCCCACTGGTCATGCGGGACGACGTGCTCAGCGTGATTCCGGCAACGCTCGACGAGGCGCAGCTTTATGGCCGGATCGCAGCCGCGAACAGCATCGCGGTCATCAAGCTCGGCCGCCACATAGCCAAGCTTCGACGGGTACTCGACCGGCTCGGCCTTATCGACGCCGCCGTGTATGTCGAGCATGCGACACTACCAACTCAGCGCATTGCTCCGCTCGCCGCCGTAGAGCCCGAGGAAGCCCCCTATTTCTCGATGGCGCTGATCCGCCGCGCTCCCGACCTGGTGACGGCCGGCCGCTAATTTTACTTGGAGGGACCGGTGTCCGGAAAGGGCGCGCGCGAGCGGCGTAGTTTGCGCGACGCAACCGCTCACGGCGCTATTGCGTACGCTCCCGGCGCCGCGCGGTCAATGTCGCCGAATGAGCCTTGGGTTCGCCAGGCGCATGCTGTCGGGCGGCGGGTAACCCCTCTGACCCCGCATGAATTCGGCAAGCGAGGCGCGCACTCGTGCCCGGGTGCTCGGCTCCCAGGCGGGCAACAGGCATTCTGCCCCTGGTTCTTTTTGAATTGGAAATGTGCTCGCCTGCCGTTCTGTAACCAAATGTATCCTAACATATCGGCCTTGCAACCGGATGAATCGCGTCAAACGGTCACGTCCCCGTGAGGGGGCTTGCAAGCCGGCACGGGGCAATCAGCGCGGTGAGCTATACTCGGGGGATGTCGGCAGTTGGGAAATGCGATGGACGAGCTTGAATGCGTGGTCGTCGGGGCGGGCGTTATCGGGCTTGCCGCAGCCCGGGCGCTGGCAATGGCCGGCCATGAGGTGCTTGTGCTCGATCGAGCCTACACGATCGGGTTCGAGACCTCTTCGCGCAACAGTGAAGTCATCCACAGCGGGATCTATTACCCGGTCGGCAGCTTGAAGGCGCGCAGCTGTGTGAGCGGACGCCGCAGGCTGTACACTTATTGTCACGAGCGCGGCATTCCGCACGCTCAAATCGGCAAGCTGATCGTTGCGACGAGCGAGGCCGAACTCGCCGGACTTGAAAAAATCGCCGCAACGGCCCGCGGCAACGGGATCGACAATTTGGAGTGGCTGGACGGGACGCAGGCTCGGCGCCTCGAGCCCGCTGTGCACTGCATTGCGGCGCTGCTTTCGCCATCGACCGGCATTATCGACAGTCATGCTCTGATGCTCGCCTATCAGGGCGAGGCCGAAGCGGCCGGGGCGATTGTTGTGCTCCGCACTCCCGTGCTGTCGGGCAAGGCAGGCGCCGAGGGCTTTGAGCTCGCCATCGGTGGCGACGATCCTGCCACGATCCGCTGCCGATATCTGGTCAATGCGGCCGGGCTCCACGCTCCGGCTCTTGCGCAGAGAATAGACGGGATCCCGCCGGAGACGATCCCTGCGGCCTATTTCTGCCGCGGCGTGTATTTTACGCTAAGCGGGCGCGTTCCGTTTCAGCGGCTGATCTACCCCGTCCCGGTTGCCGGCGGACTGGGTGTGCACATCACGTTGGATCTGGCGGGTCAGGCGCGGTTTGGGCCGGATGTGGAGTGGATCCCCGCGGTGGACTACTCCGTAGACCCGGCGCGCGGCGAGGCGTTTTACGCGGCCGTGCGAACCTACTGGCCCGGCCTGCGGGACGGCTCGCTGCAGCCGGGCTATGCGGGAATCCGACCCAAGATCAGCGGACCCGCCGATCCGGCAGCAGACTTCGCCGTCCAGGGTCCCGAAATGCACGGTGTCCCGGGTCTGGTCAATCTGTATGGGATCGAATCCCCGGGGTTAACGGCGTCCTTACCGCTCGCCGACGAGGTTGTGCGCAAGCTTCACGCGACGCGGAGCTGATCCGCGGAGGGATCACACCGAATGCGATCGACGTGCCGTTTGCGAACAGCCCCGTTCGATGCGGAGACCGCATCGGGCGCGGCGCCGCGGCGCGCGCTCCGGGTCTGCGTGAAGGTATTCCGGGCACCGCATTGCCCACGACCCTCGCCGAAGCCAGGCGTGGCTGGGGCAACCGCGCGGCACGGCGTCCCCCTTGCTGGCGTGTTGGCGGCCAGCGATCACACCCCACTCTCCTCGACCTACCACCGGACCCTATCCAAGGCGTTGCCGAGGCAGCAGGCGCCGTCCCAGAGAACGGGCTGCGAACCGTGCCTGCACCTGCGGGGTGAGCGCCTTCCATCGCCGTCTGGTCACCAGGACCACGAGATAGCAGGTCGAAAGCCGCATTGTTCCGCGACCCGTAGGAACCATATTCCGTTGCGTGGCGTGGCGAACGCAAGACCGATCCCTTGCGGTGAATGGCTCGATGCAGTCGCGCTCGCCGCCTCAGAACGAGTGCGAGTTCAGCGCCTCCTACGACATTGCGCCGCGGCGGTTGGCGCGGCGTGGGCGGCGCAAGCCCGGCGCGAGCAGGGTTCGCCGGTGGGGGAAAGACCGGCTGGCCCCTGCGCGGCGGAAGATCAGGCTGTCGCAGGCGGGCCTCCACGACGGGACCGGGGAGGCCGGTGACGCTGTTCCGGCTGTGGGCTCAAAGGCCGCGGGCGGCGGCAGCCTAGAAACCACGGCCGCAAGGCTTGCCTAGCGAGCGTTCGTGCTGTTCCAAGCGGAGATTTTCCCATGCTGGTCGGTGTGCCCAAGGAGGTGAAGACCCTCGAATACCGGGTGGGCCTCACCCCAGGCAGCGTGCGGGAGCTCGTTCATCATGGCCACGAGGCGCTTGTCGAGTCTGGTGCAGGAGCCGGAATTGGGTTCGATGACCCATCCTACGAGGCCGCGGGAGCGAGGATCGCGGCGAGTACCGAGGAGCTGTTCGCGACCGCCGAACTGATCGTCAAGGTTAAGGAGCCGCGGCCGCAGGAAGCGAGTATGCTGCGCGAAGGCCAGGTGCTGTTTACTTACCTGCATCTCGCCGCGGACAAGGCCTTAACCCAGCAGTTGATCGGGTCCGGGGCGATTGCGATCGCTTACGAGACGGTTACCGACCCCCGTGGCGGGTTGCCGCTTCTCGCGCCGATGAGCGAGGTCGCCGGACGGATGGCGGTGCAGGTCGGAGCTCACTGTCTCGAAAAGGCGCAGGGTGGCATCGGAGTGCTGCTCGGAGGCGTCCCCGGCGTGCCGGCGGCCAAGGTCGTGATCCTCGGGGGCGGCGTATCGGGCACCAATGCGGCGCGCATGGCGATGGGGATGGAAGCGCAGGTCACCGTGGTCGACCGTTCTTTGCCGAGATTGTACGAACTCGACCTGCGGTTCGGCGCGCGGCTTCACACCCTTTTTTCGACGATGGAGAATATCGAGCATGAGGTGATCGCCGCGGATCTCGTCATTGGCGCGGTTCTGGTCCCCGGTGCCGCTGCTCCAAAGCTGGTGAGCCGCGAACTCGTTCGAGCGATGAAGCCGGGCGCCGTGGTGGTCGATATTTCGATCGATCAGGGCGGCTGTTTCGAGACCAGCCGGCCGACGAGCCATGCGGCACCGACATACGTCGAAGAGGGGGTCGTGCATTATTGCGTGACCAATATGCCGGGAGCGGTTCCACGCACCTCGACGGTGGCGCTGAACAATGCAACGCTGCCTTTTGTGCGGGCGATTGCCGATCGCGGCTGGCGGCAGGCGCTGTCCGAGGATCCCCACCTGCGAAATGGGCTGAACATCGGGCACGGGCGGGTTGCGCATCCGGCAGTGGCGCGCGATCTTGGTCTGCCGCTGGCTTCTGCCGGGCAAGTACTCGCCGAGCGATAAGCCTGGAAATTCAACAAAGCTGAAAGTTTCGGCTTTTCAGCTATGGATCGCGGGCCGGATGCTTCCTATTTCAGACCAAACTGGCTGGAAAGGGGGGAAGATGGCGCTCCTTCCGATGATCGCACCAGCGCACCCCGATGCGCGATTCGACCCGTCCGCCGGCACTGAGCTCGTGCACACCAGACGGATCGACCGCGCGACCATTGCGGCGATCACACACCTTTACCGTGAAATCCTGCCTCACGGCGGCGCCATCCTCGATCTGATGTCCGGCTGGGTGAGCCATCTGCCGCCCGAAATACCCTACTCGCGGGTCGTCGGGGTCGGCCTCAACGCTTGCGAACTCGCAGAAAATCCGTTCCTCGACGAGTGGCGCGTCCAGGACTTGAACCAGAACCCCGTGCTTCCCTTTCCGACCGGCCAATTCGACGGGGCGGCGATTTGCGTTTCCATCCAACATCTGACGCGTCCGTGCGACGTGATCCGCGAAACGGGGCGGGTACTGAAACCGGGAGCGCCGTTGATCGTAACCTTCTCCAATCGCTGCTTGCCTATGCGTGCCATCGGATGCTGGTGTCTTCTTGATGACGCGGGTCACCTCTGCCTGATTGCTCAGCATTTTGTCCAGGCAGGGAATTGGACCGACATTCGCTGCGTTGACAGAACCCCGGCCGGGAACGGAGACCCGCTTTACGCAGTGATTGGCCGCAGCCTCGGTCCGCTGGCGCCGATCGTTGGCGACTAAGTATCGTAGGCGACCATCGAGGTGAACGGCACGTCGATGAGGCTGCGGCCCTGTAAGAAGCTCAGCTCGATGATGCACGCCGCGCCGGTGACGACGCCGCCGCGCTGACGCACGAGATTGATAGCGGCCTGCATCGTTCCGCCGGTCGCTACCAGATCGTCGAGAACCACGACGCGCTGACCCGGGATGACCGCATCCTCTTGGATCTCTATCGTGTCGGAGCCGTATTCCAGCGCGTAGGTGAACCTTGCGATGCGGCCGGGTAGCTTGCCTTGCTTGCGAACCATCGCGAAGCCGCGGCCCAGCTCATACGCCAGCGGTGCGGCAACCAAAAAGCCGCGCGATTCGATGCCGACGAGCAGATCGGGTTGCTGCGGCCGCAACGCATCGGCCAGGCGTTGGACTGTCGTTTGCCAAGCGTCGGGATGCGCCAGCAGCGTAGAGATATCGTAGAATAGGATACCGGGCTTGGGAAAATCAGGTACCGAACGAATATGTTGCTTGAGGTCCATTGCCGTTATCCTCGACGGTCGGGCGGCGGCGCATGACGCGCCCTATTGTTGCGGCATAGCCACTTTTCTTGTAGTTGAAAAGGGCTTGGTTGGCGGCGGATAGTTGAGTCTCATTCCTGGAAGCTCATGGCGTCCGTCGCCGCTACTCTCACGCAATTCGAAGAATCGGGATCGTTCGTCGTTGCGGCCGCCGGCGAATGGCTGGTGGCGACGGCTGCCGAACTCGACCGGCGGTTGCGAGCGCTCAAGGTGCCGAGCGGGAAACGGGTTGTCCTCGACCTGGCCGGTATCGATCGCCTGGACAGCGCCGGAGCCTGGCTGCTGCTGCGGACCGAGCACGATCTGACGACCCGCGGCAACACTGTGGATATCCGCAACCTGCGCTCCAACCTCGCGCCGCTGCTCGAACAAGTGCGTGCCGGGGGGATCGTTTCTCCTGCACCTCATCCGCGGCCGGCGCATCACACGATTATCGGTTTCCTTGCGAGGATCGGCGAAATCTCGATCGAAATCGTCGTGCGTGCTTACGCCATTCTCGGTTTCTTCGGCGCAGTTTGTGAAACCGCGGCGGCTTTGCTGCTGCATCCGCGCCGGTTGAGGATGACGGCTCTTATCGTGCAGGTGGAGCAGACGGGGGTCAATGCTCTGCCCATCGTAGGCTTGCTTTCGTTCCTCATCGGAGTCGTGCTCGCGTACCAGGGAGCAGACCAGCTGCGCCGTTTCGGCGCCGAGATCTACACGGTCAATTTGCTGGGCGCGGGGATCCTTCGGGAGCTTGGGGTCCTGATGGCCGCGATCATCATCGCCGGCCGTTCAGGGAGCGCCTTTACGGCCCAGATCGGAACGATGCGGGTCAATGAAGAGATCGACGCGATGCGCACGATCGGTCTCGACCCGGTCGAGGTGCTCGTCGTTCCGCGCCTCTTCGGACTGGTGCTGACCCTGCCGATGCTTACGCTCTATGCCAACATAATCGGGCTGGTCGGCGGTTCTTTCATGGCCTGGGCTTCACTTGGCGTCAGCCCCCCACAATTTCTTCGTCAGCTGGAGTACTCGCTCTACCCCTGGACCTTCTGGATCGGTTTGCTTAAATCTCCGTTCTTTGCGTTTATCATCGCATTAATAGGCTGTTTCGAAGGATTTCAGGTGGCGCGCAGCGCCGAGAGTGTCGGGCGCCTGACGACCCTTTCCGTGGTCGAAGCTATATTTCTGGTTATCGTGGCCGATGCCGGCTTCTCGGTCTTCTTCTCGATCCTACAGATCTGATCATGTCAGATAATCTCGCAGAACCTGTCATCCGCGTGCGCGGTTTGGTAAATCGGTTTGGCTCTGAGACGGTGCACGACGGTCTCGATCTCGACGTCATTCGCGGCGAGGTTATCGGCATCGTCGGCGGTTCCGGGTCCGGGAAATCGGTTCTGCTGCGTACGATCGTGGGGCTCAATCGACCGGTCGAAGGCATAGTTGAGGTTTTCGGGCGCGACGTTCTGCGGATGAGCGGAAGCCAGCGGCGGCAGATCGAGAACCGCTGGGGAGTGCTGTTTCAGGACGGGGCGCTGTTCAGCTCATTGACGGTGGCGCAGAATATCGAAGTCCCGCTCAAAGAGTATTACGACATGCCGCTGCGATTGATGGACGAAATCTCGGCCGTCAAGGTCGGCATGGTCGGGCTCCCCGAAGACGCGGGCGAAAAGTATCCCGCGCAGCTCTCGGGCGGCATGCGCAAGCGCGCCGGCCTCGCCCGCGCGCTGGCGCTCGATCCGGAAATCGTGTTCCTCGACGAACCTACCGCGGGCCTCGATCCGATAGCGGCCGGGGCCTTTGACGAGCTGATCCGAGATTTGAAGGCCAGCCTTGGCCTGACCGTGTTTATGGTGACCCACGATCTCGACACCCTCTTTGCCGTTTGCGATCGGGTTGCGGTCCTCGTGGACAAAAAGGTTCGTATCGGCACGCTGGATCAGCTCCTCAAGGACAATCACCCGTGGATCCATTCGTATTTTCATGGTCCCCGCGGGCGGGTCGCGCGCCTCTCGCAAGCCGGCGCTGTCACAAGGCCGGAAACGTCGAGCGTAGCACCGGCGTGAGCCGTTATTGGGCTGAGGGTGAGTAGATGGAAACGAGAGCCCACTATATCGCGGTCGGCGCGTTTGTGCTGGCCATTATTGTCCTTGGGTTTGTGGCGATTGTGACGCTGGGACGCGTCGAGTTTGCCCAGGAACTGAAGCGTTACTACATCTTCTTCAAAGGCTCGGTGACGGGCCTCAGTCGGGGATCGCAGGTTCAATATAACGGGATCACGGTCGGACGCGTCGTCGATGTCCGCGTCGATCCCGACGATCTCGAACAAATCCAGATAACTGTCGAGATCGACACCACGCGCGTCCCGATAAAGACGGATGCCCGCGCGTTCATCGACACCAATCTGTTGAGCGGGGTAGCCACCATTCAAATTCGCGGCGGCACGCGCGAGGCTGCCGACCTGGCGCCTGAACCGGGACATCGCTATCCGGTCATCGCGGCGGGGAGCTCGGTATTTCAGCGTGTAAGCGAAGCCGGGCCCCAGCTGTTGGACCGACTGATGGTGGTCGTCGATAACCTCAACGACTTGCTTAACGAGCACAATCGCAAGGCCATTTCCGACAGCCTCGACAACATCCGCTCCATTACCGGGGCCTTTGTCGCACCCAGTAAGCAGGCGGGCGAGCTCCTCGGGAATATGACCGCGGCAACCCGCGATATGCAGGCACTCATGAAGGATATCAACCAGAGGGGTGGATTTAAGGACCAGGCCTCACAAGCGATCGGCCAGTTCGACCGGCTTGCAAAAGGCTTAGTCGACACCAATCGACAGCTCCAACAGGTGCTCCGGGAAAATCGCCCGGGTCTGCGCCAGTTCACACAGACGACATTGGCCCAGGCAGGCGATGCCGTAAGCGACGCGCAGCGGCTCATCGCCGGGTTGAGCCGCTTTGTGTCCTCGGTTGAACGAGACCCCTCGAAGCTGCTGTTCGGAGAGCGGCGGGAGGGATACCGGCCGCAATGACGTGGCCGGGGGGTCGTCCATCGCGCCGAGTAATCCAGAGCAGCATCCTCCTCCTTCTGGCAGGCTGCGCGGGCGGGCTCGGCGGCAGCCCGCCGGCTCACCTGTATCGGGTTAGCCCGACACGCATCTTTCCGCCCAACCTGCCGCGCCGGAGGCAACAGCTGCTCGTCGATGCGCCCGTCGCCCCGGCCGGTCTGGATACCGAGCGGATTGCGCTCAGCCGGTCGGCGGTCTCGATCGACTACTTCGCCGATTCGGAATGGACGGACCGCGCACCGCTCTTGGTCCAGACGGCGCTCCTCCAATCTTTCGAGAACAGCAACGCAATAAACGCAATCGACCGACAGTCGACCGGGCTGCGCGCGGACTTGATCCTCAAACTGGAACTGCGGCACTTCGAGGCGGTGTACGAGTCGCCTGGCGGACCGCCCGAGGTATGGGTGGCGACGAACCTGCGGCTGGTCGATCCCTCGAGCGGCGAGATTGTCGCGCGAACCTCTTTTGAGGGGCGCCAGCGAGCCTCCGCGAATAATGTTCCCAGTATTGTTGCAGCCTTCGACGAGGCACTCGGGGGGGTCTTGAAGAGCATCGTCGTCTGGGCGGTCACCAATCCCGCTTGGTCGAGGAAGCGGCGCTAGCTATTGTGGACGCGTTTTGTTCGCGGGGGGTGTCGGTCGGTGCATTCGGACGGAGCAGAAGGCTTGCGCGTGAGCCGGGCCGAAATCGAGCAGATGGCCTCGGCCGCTGTCGTCATCCGCGAATGCCGGCAGGAGCTCGCGGCGCGCAACACCACGCTGTTGAACGAGCTCACGGCGGGTTCGGCGCTCATCGCGCAATGGCGGCATTATCCCGAGGGCGAGGTCTACGACCCGAAAACCCATGCCCAGTATTTTTTCCACGCGCATCCGGGAGAGGCGCAGCGGGTCGAGCGGGGTCATTTTCACGCATTTTTGCGAGCCGACGGCATGCCGGCCGGCGTTGCCCCGCTGCTTCTTCCCGAGCTGGCGGTCGCCGACGCCCCGACCCTGCGGCCGCAAGCTGCTCCGCTGAAGCGCGGAGAGCGGGACGAGGTGAGCCATCTGATCGCCATTGCTCTCGATCCTCGCGGCGAAGCGGTTCGACTGTTTACGACGAACCGGTGGGTAACCGGCGAAACCTGGTATCGGGCGGAGGACGTCATCGTCATGCTGGATTGCTTCCGTATTGCCGAGCCCGAGCCCCCGGTGGTGCTCAGCCGATGGATCTGTGCGCTTATGCGGCTGTTTCGCCCGCAGATAACGGCATTGCTACGGGCCCGCGACGAGACTGTGATGGCGTGGCGGCGGCGGCGGCGCTCGCACGTATTCGAGGACACGCGCCTTGAAATCACGTCCAGCCTCGCGATAGATGTCGATGTACAGCTTGCGTATGTGGAGAGCGCACATTTCCGATCGGCCCATAGCCGTCCCAAACCCGTTGCGGACCGGCCGTCAATGGCCGAGGGCTGGGAGGAAGCTTAGCCGGGTCCGCTTAGCGCGGTCCGGGCGTCGCAGACGGCTGGCGCGGAGGAAGGCCGTTGGCGTTCAGGCACTGCTTGAGTTGCGCGTCGCGTTTGGCGTTCGACTCGGCACTGTAGTCGGGATGGGCGGCCTGCGCCTGCCTGGAGCAGACGTCCATCAGCTTCCATCTGAGGATGACCCCCTGGCCGGTCTGGCCGGCGTATGCGCTGACGGCAGACGCGGCCAGCGCGGCCGCGAACGACAAAGCGAATCGGTGCATCCGGCATCCCCTTCAGACTAGTCAAACCAACGAGGCCCAGCCCCCTTGCGTGGGATTTTACGACTCTTGGCGCGAATGGTGCTGTTGCACTCGACAGAATTCTCAGGCTCCATATGAGCCCATCGATCAGAGGAGTGGCAATGCTGAAGATCTGGGGCCGGGCGACGTCATCCAATGTGCAGAAGGTGCTGTGGTGCTGCGCCGAACTCGGGATCGAGTACGAGCGGGTGGATCTCGGCGGCCCTTTCGGAGGGAATCAGGATCCCGAATATCTCGCCATGAACCCCAACGGTCTGGTGCCGACGGTGAAAGACGGGGATCTGATCCTGTGGGAATCCAACACGATCTGCCGGTATCTCTGCGCGACTCGCAATGGCGAGCACCTCTACCCGACCGGATCCGCGGCAACCCGTTCCCACGTCGAACGTTGGATGGATTGGCAGCTCTCGAGCATCGGGCCGCCTATGGGGACGTTGCTGTTCGGGCTCATTCGCACAAGACCCGAGCAACGCGACCACGCCGCGATCGAAGCGGCGCGGCGCAAGGCGGTTGCCTCGTGGATGATTGTGGAAGACGCGTTGGAAGACCGTCCATACCTGGCCGGGCAGGAGCTTAGCTTGGCCGAGATCACGCTCGGAACCCTTGTCTATCGCTGGCACGCCTTCCCGATCGAGCGGCCGCAACTCACGAATCTGAAGGCCTGGTACGAGCGGCTCCGCCAGCGGCCGGCTTTCAAAAAGCACATCGAAATCCCGATCACATAACCGTGAGCCCACCGCGCCGACGGTTGTTCTGCGACAATCGAAAGTTAGTGTGCATCGATCGTCGGGGGGGCGGTATTGCCGAGTAGAGAGGTCACTTGCACATGTCTTCGTTCATTAGGTCTCGCGTGCGCATTGCGGCAATGATGGTTGCCCTGGTGGGGTTTAGCGGCCTCGCGTCCGGTCAGGACAGGGCAGCCGTTCTAAAGGAGCGCCAGGACACGATGAAGGAGCAAGGCAAAGACCTCAAGAACGTCAAGGCCTATCTCGACGGTAAAGGGGAACTCGCGCCGGCCAAGTCCAGCGCCACCAATCTCACCAAGACGACCAATAAGATTCCGGACTTGTTCCCTCGGGGAACGGAAGGACCGAATCCCACGGGCGACTATGCAGCAAAACCCGCGATTTGGACCGATTGGAATAAATTCCTGGACGCGCAGAAAACGGCCGTCGCAAAAGCTAACGCCCTTGTCGTTGCGTTGAACGGCGGTGACAAGGGCGCGGTCCAAGCGGCCTACGCCGATCTCGGCAAGAACGGCTGCGGCGCTTGCCACACGACCTTCCGTGAGAAGATTGAAAAGTAAACGAGCCGGACATTGATGGCGGCCTGTCGCGCCCGGCGCCCCGCCCAGCGAGGGATGTGCCGGTAAGGTCGGGGCTATTTCGCGAGTTTTCCAAACGGCGGCAATTGCTTTATCGCTTATGCTGGGCGCCGCCCCGGCCGCGGGTGCGCCCGGTGCCGATGCGGTAACGCACGGCGCGTATCTCGCGGCCGCGGCCGGCTGTGACCAGTGCCACACCGACGCAAAGGGAGGCGGCAAGGCTTATGCGGGCGGGCGGCCGCTCGAAACGGCGTTCGGCGTCATCTTCCCGCCGAATATCACACCCGACCGGGAGACGGGCATCGGCCGCTGGCGGTTTGCCGATTTTGTCCGCGCACTGCGCTGGGGCATCGCTCCCGACGATTCTCACTATTTGCCGGCTTTTCCGTTTCGCTTTTACAATCGGCTGACCGACGCCGACCTTGCGGACTTGAAAGCCTTTTTGGACAGTGTTCCGGCGGTCCGGGCGGTCAACCGCAGCGGCGGGCCGGGCATCCTGTCGGCAGGGCGGGCGAAGGCTGCGATAGCCGCAATTGCCGGGCGTTTTCCCGGTCCGTGGCTGGCCGACCCGTCTCGAGACGCCGCTTGGAACCGCGGCGCCTACCTCGTCGCCACGGTCGGCCGTTGTGAGGATTGCCATACGCCGCGCAACATCTTCGGCGCACCCGATCCCCGGCGCCGATTAGCCGGCGCCTCGGCCGGCCCCGGGGGCAAAGTCGTGCCGAACATCACTCCTGATCGGGAGACCGGGATTGGGAAATGGAGCCAGCAGGATATCATCAATGTGCTGAAGGACGGGCAAACTCCCGAGTTCGATTTCGTTGGGGGCGCGATGGCTGAAATTGTGCGTAACACCTCTCGGCTCGATGATGCCGACCGCCGCGCGATTGCTGCTTATCTCAAATCCCTTCCTGCTATCCGCACGCAAAAGAAGGGCCGATGAGAACAGCTTTCAGGATTGGACGCGGGGGCCGGACCCCCTATGATGACGAGCCTGCAGGGGCGAAAGTCTCCCGGGCAGCGCGTAAGCAGTTCCCACAGCTCAGGCCGGGGGCTTTTTCGGAAGCCCATGCCAGACCCCCTAAGTCGAAAGGAAACCGGAGACTGCGTTGACCGAGAAGCTCAAAGACCGACTTTGGGGGGCTTGCCCAGTCCCGACCTCTCGAAGGACAGGCTGCAGACAACCCCTGGGGTGGGGATGAAGCGGGCTTGTCCGAAATGCTGCCGGTTGACATTGGTGAGGGGAGCGGAAGCGAAAGCTTCCCGTCACGCGGGTCCGTAAGGACCCGGAAAGCCCCCCTCGTCCGTGCGACGGGCTCCTGCCCGGACCTGAAAGGCCGGCGTATCCACCCCGGAAACACACGCGATGGGTGTTCGTTGGATTGACGCGATGCAGCACTTGCTGGTAGGCGGCTCGGTGGCGGAGAGCTAGTCGTGGCGCGAGGGCGACCCGAGAAGAACTTGGCCCGTTTCGAACGGATTGCGTTGGTATTGTCGGGGGGCGGAGCGCTGGGAGCGTATCAGGCGGGAGCCTGTGCGGCTCTGGAGAAGTGCGGCGTTCGCCCGAACTGGATAGCCGCCACCGCTATCGGTGCGATCAACGCCGCCATCATCGCGGGGAACCTCCCGCACGAACGAGTGCAGCGACTGCGCCAGTTCTGGCAGGAGTTCAGCAGGCGGATTGCCGATCGCTCGGGCGGTGCCCGAGGGTGGAGCCGATCAGGAAAATCGGCATTGGCGCGTTTTTTCGCGGGCCGCCGGCGCTGGCCGGCAATGTTGCTGCGGGATGACGAGCCTGTGCTTTCCGCCGCCGAATTGCGGGTTTTGATCAGCAAGACCGTCAATTTCGAGCAGATCAATTCGGGCGCAGTCAGGGTCGTGTTCGGGGCGGTGAACCTGGCGTCGGGAGCCGAAACATTCTTCGACAACGATCGGCACGTTCTCGGTCCCGATCACGTATTGGCAGGCAGCCCGGTACCAGGGTTGGCGCCGGTGATGATCGATCATCACCTCTTCGGGGGCGCGGCTTTGCCGGTTTGCGCGCTCGACGAAGCGCGACCGGCCGATACACTGTGCTTTGCGATCGACGGCTATGATCCGCTCCCCGGTGTCAATGGCGGGATCAGCCGCACCGCGCGGGAAATTGCCGCGATGCGCCGCACCTACGATCTGCGTCGCCGGATCGCGGTGCTCGGTGAACGCCTGCCGGCCAGCCTGAGAAGCGATGTCGACATTCGCCGATGTCTCTGCGAAGCCACGAGTGCGACGATGACGATCCTGCGTCTTGTGCATGAGGGAAACTCGATGGATTTGGCGGCCAAAATGGCCGATTTCTCGTCTGCCGCCGTTGCGCGTCGGTGGAGAGCCGGAGAAAGCGATATTGGAACGAGCCTCGCGCACCCCCGCTGGCTGGCACCGCCTCCGCGGCTGTCGGGCGTCGTCGTCCACGAAGTTCGCGGCGGTGTGGCCGCACCGCCGCACTGACAGGTCTCTAGCAGCCTGTCGGACTGAACAAATTTGCGTAATAATATGATATCTTTGCTATCGGTCAGGTCACATTCGACCATAAACGCCCCTTGGAATTGAAATATCGCTTCATTTTGTTCCCCTTATGTACTTAAGTCCGACAGGCTGCTAGGCCGAAGACCGGGCGTTCGCTCCAAGCCCACCGGGCGCAACCTTGACCTCCCCGCGCCAAACTCAATGCCCGTTAACCAGGCAGTGAAGCTTTGTTGCCCTGAGTTTCGGCAATATTAACCGACACCTCAAACAGCGGGCTCGATGATTTAAGTGCGCAGGTAATCAACAGCCTGCGATCTTGCCTAAGCAACTGGCAATGCCAATATGCACTTGAAATGGATCAAGTTTTGCGCTGGGATGAATTCGCCTCGAGATCGATCGGAGCTGGAGGGTTTCGATTAATAGGGGGTTCGTGCGCTTGGGGGCGCGTACACACGAGGATGCATGCTTTACGACACCTATCAGGTACACAGCGACGTGCTCGCTCCGATCCGACTCGCGGCCGAATATTTTCGCGGTGTACTCACCCAGCCATGGCCGCTGATCGCAAATGCCCCTTTCGTCAGGGGCGCAGCTGCAGCGATGGAGCTGCTGTCCAACGCCGGAATATCGCACGACCGGCCGGATTTCGGCATCAGCTCCGTAGCAATTGACGGCGAAGAGGTCGCCGTCGTCGAGGAGGCTGTTGCCTCCCACCCGTTCTGCAACCTTTTGCACTTCCGCAAAGAGCGGAGCCGCGACGAGCCGACCGTTCTGGTCGTCGCACCGCTCTCGGGCCATTTCCCGACCCTGTTGCGCGGGACCGTCAAGACTTTGCTGCCGGAGCACAACGTCTACATCACTGACTGGATAAACGCTCGCAACGTTCCGCTTCTCTACGGCCGGTTCGATCTCGACGATTTTGCCGAAGCGGTCATGCGGTTCGTCCGCCTGCTGGGGCCGAACATTCACGTCATGGCGGTCTGTCAGCCTTCGGTGCCGGTAATGGCGGCTGTCTCGTTGCTGGCGGCGGCGGGTGACCCTTGTCAACCGGCCTCGATGATCCTGATGGGCGGCCCGATCGACCCGCGGGCGAACCCGACCGAAGTCAATCGTTTCGCGATGGCTCGTTCGCTCGAATGGTTCGATCGCACGGTCGTAACCACCGTGCCGGCGCGTTACCCCGGGGCATTCCGCCGAGTCTATCCCGGCTTTCTGCAGCTCGCCGGGTTTCTCAGCCTCAATTTTGGCCGCCACGTCTCGGCACATTGGTCCATGTTCAATGACCTCGTGAAAGGCGACGGCGAGAGTGCGGCGGCAACGCGCGCCTTTTACAAGGAATACAGTTCAGTCATGGATTTGCCGGCCGACTTCTATCTGCAGACGATCAAGCGCGTCTTCCAGGACCACGACCTCCCGCGCGGCTGCTTTCGGGTCCGCGACAATCTGGTAGAGCCGGCCGCGATCGAGCGCACCGCCTTGATGACCGTCGAGGGCGAGAGAGACGACATCTGCGCGGTCGGGCAGACGGTCGCCGCACACACTCTTTGCAGCGGGATTCCGCAGGAAAATAAGGCGCACCACCTGCAGCGCCAGGTCGGGCATTACGGCGTGTTCCACGGCCGCCGCTGGCAGAGCGAGATCTACCCCAAGGTCAAGGCCTTTATCCGCGCGCACGACTAGCTTGGCACGGGCAAGCTAGGACCCGCGGCGCTTCCTGGTGATCGCCGCCTAGCCGACCGCGCCCGTCAGGAGCGGGCCGAACAGCCGCCAGCGCTCGCCGTCGAAGCGGCCCATCTGCACCTGCTTGACCGGGGCGAAGTCGCTCGGGCTGGTGTTGATCGTGATCCCGGGCAGCAGCATCGGCACACGGAAGTCGCGCAGGTTTGCGGCTTGCTTCATCACGTTTTCGCGCGTCAAGTCGTCGCCGCATTGCTGCAGCACCTGCACGATCGTCGCGGCATTGGAAGGGCCGTAGACGTTGCCGCCGTCGGTCTTGTCGCCGCCGGGATAATACTTGTCCATGAAGGCAACCCACCATTTGTAGCCGGGGTCGTCCTTCCACGCCGGGTCGGTCGGGTCCTTCAGGTAGAAGTCCGATAAGATGCCCTTGCAGTTTTCGAGCCCCGCCGGCTGCAACGTGGCGGCGACCGAATTGCCTATGCTGCTCAGGATATGCAGCGGCTTCCATTCGAGCTCGGCCGCCTTTCGGATCGACTGCGCGGCGAATTTGGGGATCGCGGTGTTGATGAAGACATCGCATCCGGCCGCCTTCATGCCGATGATCTCGGAGTCGACGGTGGCATCCGTCGTCTCGTAGGACGCCTTGACCTTCAGCATCGCCGCCGCCTTGTCGCCGAGTCCGTCCACGATGCCTTTCAGGTAGTCCTTGCCGAAATCGTCGTCCTGATAGAGCACGCCGATCTTGCCGTCGGGCTTGTGCTCCAGAACATAGGCCGCATAGATGCGCCCCTCGCTCTGGTAATTCGGCTGCCAGCCGATCGTCCACGGGTGGCCCTTGGGGTCGTCCCATTTGGTGGCGCCGGTCGACACGAACAGCTGTGGCACTTTGTGCTGGTTCATGTAGTGCCAGATCGCGCTGTTGGTCGGCGTGCCGAGCGGGCCGGCATCCAGAAAGACTTGGTCTTGCTCGACCAGCTTGCGCGTCATTTCGACGGTCTTCGGCGGCGAATAGGCGTCGTCGTAGGAAATAAAGATGATCTTGCGACCGTTCACGCCGCCCTGCTCGTTGACCATCTTGTAGTAGGCCGCCATTGCCCGGCCGATCGTGCCGTACGACGAGGCGGGTCCGCTGTAGAAGCAAGTGTTGCCGATCTTGATCGTCGTGTCGGTAACACCGGGCCCGGAGCTCTTCGCGGCGCGAGCCGGCCGTGCAGACAGCAGCGGAGCGCCAAAGGCTAGTGCGGCTGGAGCCGCCGAGAGGATCGTGCGACGTGTCGGCTGCTTCATGGTGACCTCCCTTTTCCGGACTCGAAAGGCTGACTTCAGCTTGGCGGCTCACGCCGGCCCGATCGCGACAGCCGCGCCACGACCAGCCGCGTGAATCCCGCGGCGCCGGACGGCATGACAAAGATCACCAGCAGCATGATGACGCCATACACAACGCCCGCCAGCCCCCTTGACACCTCTTGCGCAAGGTTCGGCACGTAAAGCACAAACAAGCCCCCGAACAGGCACCCCGGCAGCGATCCCATGCCACCGATGATGAGCCCGACGAGCAGATAGATCGACAAGAACAGGCCGAAGCTGTCCGGAGCGACAAATTGCACCGCGAGCGCCCCGAGGGCGCCCGCGACACCGGTGTAGAGCGCACTCACGCCAAAGGTCAGTGTCTTGTAGAGCGGCGCATTGATCCCCATGGCGGTTGCCGCGAGCGGATGGTCGCGGATCGCCATGATGGCGCGTCCGGTGCGGCTCTTCACGATGTTGGCGGCGCCGGCGAACATGATCAGCACGACGGCGAGGGTAAAATAATAGAGCCATTGATCCTCGCCGATCGGCAGAAAGCTCGGTGCGTCCGGCTGGTCGACGACAATGCCCTGTACCCCGCCGGTCCAGGCTTCGAGACCATGGAATTTCAATACCTGCGGCAGCGCGACGGCGAGCGCGAAGGTGGCGAGCGCCAGGTAGAGCCCTTCGAGCCGCAGCGCCGGCAGGCCGAACAGGAAGCCGACCACGAAACAGATCCCGCCGGCCGCCGGCAGCGTCCAGTAGTACGGCACCTCGTAACGGCTCATCAGGATCGCCGTGACATAGGCGCCGAGACCGTAAAATGCGCCGTGCCCCACTGAGAACTGACCGTTGAAGCCGGTCAGCAGGTTGAGGCCGAGAATCGCCAGCCCATAGATCATCACCTCGGTCAGCTGAAAGACCAGGAAGTCCTGGAGAAAGAACGGCAAGACGAGAGCGACCGCCACCGCGCCGGCCAGCAGCCAGTGACGCGGCGTCGGCCACGCAGCCCCGCGGGCGCGCGCCCGGAAGGCAGCCGCAATCGGCCCCGAATCCTGCTGCGGGGTCGTCATACGCGGCTCGCGACGGTGCGGCCAAAGATGCCGGTGGGGCGGACCATCAGCACCGCGACGATGACCAACAGCGCGATCGTCAGGTTCAGGTCGCGACCGACATAGGGGATGAAGGTGCCGGCCAAACTCTCGATGACACCGACGGCAAAGCCTCCGAACACCGCGCCCCCCGGGCTCGTCAGCCCGCCAAGAACGGCACCGGAAAAGCCATAGATCAGCACGCCGAGCATCATATTCGGGTCGAGAAACACGATCGGCGCGATCAACATGCCGCCGACGGCGCCGATCGCCGCGGCCATGCCCCAGCCGAGCGCCGTCATCCAGCCGACCCGGATGCCGACTAGCCGCGCCGATTCCGGATTGGCCGCCGCGGCCCGCATCGCCAGACCGAGCCGCGTGCCACGGAAGAAGAAGTAGAGAAGGCCGAGCAGCACGGCGGTCACGCCGATCATCCCGGCTTGATGCCCGTCGAGCAATGCGCTACCGAATAGAGGCGCGGTGCCAAATGGGGTCGGGAACGTCTTGATCGTATAATTCCAGATGTAGCCGTCACCGCTGTTCAGGATGCTGAACAGTGCGATGAACCCGACAAGCAGGGCGAGAATCGGCGCCTTGTGCAGCGGCCGGAACAAGACGCGCTCGATGGCGATGCCGCCGGCGAAGGACAATGCGACTGTGAGGACAAAAGCGGCCCAATACGTCACCCCCCACTCAATCAGCTGCCACGCGACAAAGGTCGAGAATGTGGCCATCTCCCCCTGCGCGAAATTGAGATGGTCGATCGCCTGGAAGACCATCACGATGGCCAGAGCCGTCAACGCGTAGATCGCGCCGTTGGCGAGCCCAGCCAGTACTTCTTGGATCAACAGCTGCATCGGCAACGCCCGTCAGTACCCCAGATACGCGCGGCGCACCGCTTCGTCTTCGCGGATCTCGCTCGCCGGGCCTGCAAAAACGATCCGCCCGGTCTCCAGCAGATAGGCGCGCTCGGCCAGTTCGAGCGCGAGCTCGGCGTTCTGCTCGACGATGAGCATGCCGACGCCGGTCTCGCGGTTGAGGCCGGCGAGGATCGCGAACAGTTCCTCGACGACGAGCGGGGCCAGCCCGAACGACGGCTCATCGAGCAGCATCAGCCGGGGACGCAACATCAGCGCGCGGCCGACCGCGAGCATCTGCTGCTCGCCGCCGGAGAGCAGACCGGCCTGCTGCCGGCGACGTTCTCTGAGGCGTGGGAAGCGCTCGTAGATCCAGTCCACGTCGCGGACGATCGCGGCACGGTCACGGCGGCTCATCGCGCCTAATTGGAGGTTTTCTTCGACCGACATGCGCACGAAGGTGCCGCGTCCCTCTGGCACATGGGCGATTCCGAGCCGCACGATTTCCTCGGTCGTGCGGCCGGCGATCGACGTGCCGTCGAAGCGGATCTCGCCGGTCGTCCTCACCATGCCGCACACCGCCCGCAGCGTTGTCGTCTTGCCGGCGCCGTTGGCCCCGAGCAGGGCCACCATGCCGCCCTCGGGAAGCGCAAACTCGATACCGTGCAACGCTTCGTTCTGGCCGTAATAGGCGTGGAGGCTGCGCACCTCGAGCATCATTGCCGCTCGTTCCGCGGCTTTCCGAGATAGGCGAGGATGACGGCCTCGTCGCGCTGCACCTCGGCCGGCGTGCCCTCCGCGATCTTGCGCCCGAAATCAAGCGCGACGACCGTGTCGGAAATCGACATGACGAGGTTCATGTGGTGCTCGACGAGCAGCACAGTCATGCGACGGCTGCTGCGGATACGCCCGATCAGCGCGCCGAGCTCCGCCACCTCCTCATGGTTAAGCCCGCCTGCGGGCTCATCGAGCAGCAGCAGCTTCGGGTGTGCCGCCAGCGCGCGCGCCAGCTCGACGCGCTTACGGGTGCCGAGCGGCAACCCTTCCGGCACCGCATGCGCGACGGGTCCGAGATCGAGCAGTTCGAGCAGCGCCCGGGCGCCGCTCTCCAGCGCCCGCTCTTGCCGCCGCACCCACGGCAGGCCCAGCAGATCGCTGAGGTAATCGCTGCTGCTGCAGGCGTGAGCGCCGATACGTACATTGTCCAGAACCGATTGGTGCGGGAACAGGGCGAGGTTCTGGAACGTGCGCGCGATGCCGAGTTCGGCAATCCGGTGCGCCGGGCGTGCGAGCAGCGAGCGGCCTTCGAACAGGATGTCGCCGCGGCTCGGCGTATAGAGCCGCGACAAGCAGTTGAAGAGCGTCGTCTTTCCGGCGCCGTTTGGCCCGATGAGGCCGAGGATTTGCCCTTCGGCGAGTTCGAAAGAAACGCCGTCGAGCGCGACGATGCCGCCGAACCGCAGCGCCACGTCGCGCACTTCAAGCAAGCACCCGGCGCTCTGTCCGCTAGCCGGCAAAACACCCGCCGACGCCTCCCGCATTTATCCTCCCGTGCGCCCGCTTATCGGCAGGCTGTTTGCGGACCCTGCCAGCCTCGGGGTGCCTCGTCAAGCCGGTGTAGGTGAGAGCCGAGCCGCCGCGCGTACAAGCGCGGCATCGATCGTTGAGCCGGTACAAACCCTTGCGCTCGCTTTGCTGAGCTAGCGGATCGGAGTGAACCAGCCGGGAGTATGCGTGGCGAACCGGAAGGCGCGGCGCTGGGTTAACGCAGCGCCGGCGACCGGGCAGCGGCGATGGTGACGATCATCTGATCACGAACTCGCGGGATAGTAGCTATTTACTTTTGAAGGAAGCCACGAGCGTTAAACTAAAGCGAGATCTACACTTATTTGTGGTTGCAGGCTGGATCAATTTCAAATTGCGGAAGCACCGGCTGCGATTTCGGGGGCAAAAAAGACGCACCACCTGCGGCGCAAACTCGGCCATTATGGGGCGGAGAGGAGGAGGGGAGGAGCAAGATGCCTCTGCGTGGCAAGGTCGTCATCACCTGCGCCGTCACCGGGTCGATTCATACCCCGACGATGAGCCCTTATCTGCCGCTGACGCCGGACGAGGTCGCGCGCGACGCGATCGCCGCTGCGGAAGCCGGCGCTGCGATCCTGCATCTTCATGCCCGTGATCCGAAGGACGGGCGGCCGACCCCGGATCCGGACGTGTTCATGCAATTCCTGCCCCGCATCAAGCAGTCGACCGGCGCGGTCGTCAACATCACGACTGGCGGCGGGCACGGGATGACGCTCGAGGAAAGGCTTGCCGCCCCGTTGCGCGCCAAGCCGGAAATGTGTTCGCTCAATATGGGCTCGATGAATTTCGGGCTGTTTCCGCTGCTCGAGAAGTACAAGGAATTCAGGTATCCTTGGGAAGCGCGGCACCTCGAGATGACGCGCGACTTCATCTTTCGCAACACTTTCGCCGACATCGAGCGGATCCTAAAGGAGTTAGGGGAGGGCTGCGGTACCCGCTTCGAATTCGAGTGCTACGACGTCGGGCACCTATACAACCTGGCGCATTTCCTCGACCGTGGGCTTGTCAAACCGCCGCTGTTCGTCCAGACGATCTTCGGCATTCTCGGCGGGATCGGAACGGATCCGGAGAATGTCGTCCATATGAAGCGGATTGCCGACAAGCTCTTTGGCGACTCATACGCCTGGTCGATTCTCGCTGCCGGCCGTCACCAACTGCCGCTCGTATCGATGGGCGCCATCATGGGCGGCAACGTCCGGGTCGGCCTTGAAGATTCGCTGTGGATCGGCAGAGGCAAGCTCGCCCGCAGTAATGCCGACCAGGTCAGCTGCGTGCGGTCGATCATCGAAAATTTGTCGCTTGAGATTGCGACACCCGACGAGGCCCGCGCGATGTTGGCACTCAAGGGCGGCGATAAGGTTGGATTCTAGATGATCGACAAGCGGGTGCGCAGCCTTGCCGACGCGGTGGCGGGGATCCCCGATGGCGCGACAATCCTGTGCGCGGGATTTGGCGGTGCTGGGCTCCCGGACGCGTTATGTGAGGCGGTCATCGAGCAGGGCGCGCGCGATCTGACGATCGTCGCCAACAATGCGGGGACCGGGCGGACCGGGCTCGCCGCACTGCTTGCGACGGGCCGTGTCAAGCGGATCATCTGCTCGTTCCCTCGCAGTTCCGGGTCCGTGGTGTTCGAGGAGCTCTATGCCGCGGGCCGCATTGAACTCGAACTCGTGCCGCAGGGCATCATCAGCGAGCGGATGCGTTGCGCCGCCGCCGGGCTCGGCGGCTTTTATTCGCCGGTGTCAGTGGGGACCAGGCTCGCCGAGGGCAAGGAGCACCGTGAGATCGACGGCCGCATGTATGTGCTGGAAAAGCCGCTCAAGGGCGACGTCGCATTGCTCGCGGCCGACCGCGGCGACCGCTGGGGCAACCTGAGCTATCGAAAATCCGCGCGCAATTTCAACCCGACGATGGCAATGGCGGCGAGTCTGTCGATCGCGCAGGTGCGCCATTTCGTGGAGTTGGGAGAAATCGATCCCGAGACGGTCATCACCCCCGGTATTTTCGTCGATCGCCTCGTCGAAGTTCCCGCCTGAGAGGAGGAGCCGGATGCCGCTGAAACGTCGTCAAATCGCCTGGCGGGCCGCGCAGGACCTCGTCGACGGCGCCTATGTGAACCTCGGGATCGGATTGCCGACGCTGGTTGCCGATGTTCTTCCCGCCGATCGCGAGATCGTCTTGCACAGCGAGAACGGCGTGCTCGGGGTCGGACCGGCGCCGGGCGACAACGAGGTCGACTGGGACCTGGTCAACGCCGGCAAGCAGCCGGTCACGCTGCTGACCGGCGGCAGCTATGTGCATCACACCGATTCGTTTCTGATGATCCGCGGAGGGCATCTCGATCTTGCATTGCTCGGCGCCTTCGAGGTGTCGCAGAAGGGCGATCTCGCGAACTGGACGACGGACGATCCGAACTTCCCTCCGGGGGTCGGCGGAGCGATGGATCTGGCGGTCGGCGCGAAGGAAATCCGGGTTCTCGTCGAACATACGACGCGCGCCGGTGCACCGCGCATCCGTCGACAGTGCGGCTATCCGTTGACCGCCGCCGGCGTCGTGCGCCGCATTTACACCGACCTTGCGGTGATCGACGTGACCTCAGCGGGCCTTGTCGTGCGCGAACTGGTCGACGACATCGATTTCCGGACGCTGCAGGCCAAGACCGAAGCGCCACTGCATGCCGCCCCGGACTTGCGCCCGCTGCGCGCCCCGGCCCTGTAACCCAACTCCGGCAAACGGGGAATTGCCGCTTCTCCGCGACGCAACCGCGGCTCGGCGAGAGAACTCTTGCGAGCGGCAGGCTGCGACGCGGTGCTGACTGCACTGCATGATCCGCAGCCGGATGAACGTGCATTTACTTGAGCGGCTCTATGGCGATCATAGTCCGGAAGGCGACGTAACGGCTTGATTGCTCAGCGATGTAGGTTGCAGCCCTGCGCCGGGAAACGGGTCACCGGACGATCTCTTCAGGTGCTCGCCGAGACCTGGGGCAGGACACGGCGCAGGTTAGGTAGCGCTCGCAAACACCGCAAACCTCGGGAATACGCTCGGCCGGCCATAAAAACCGGGGCCAATGCTGCCTTGGCTGATGCGTCTGTTCGCATCGCCAAGGAGCAGAGGACCAAGCCAGACCCGCGGTGCGAATTGCCTTACTCCGGGATCGTAAGTCTGATTGCGGTCGAGCCAAACGAGCGGCAACAGTACGGCAATTCCGGCGATGAGGGCGATTGCGAGCGGCTGCAGCAGCTGGTCGCCTGAGCCGCTGATCGCCGCAGCCAGCGGCAACAGCGCGAGAATCATCGCGAGGGTGCTCGCTGCTTCGTAGGCCACCTGGCGCGGCCGTCTCCGCCAGGGCCTGGTACGCGCCGAGGAGTAAGATCGCCATTTCAGTGCCGATGCCAGTGATCGTCGCGATGGCCACCATCACCGATATTGAGCTCTCCCCGGTGAGCCTCCGGTGAGCCAAGGACGCCGGAAAGAAAAGCCGGCGGCAGAAAATTGATGATCGTCGCGAGAATCGACCCGAACGGCGGGGAAAAGGACTCCCTGGCCGCGGGAAGCACCGCCGCTTCCCCTGGGTGAGCGATGTGCTCGATCATGACGATGACCTCGTCGATCAGCAGGCCGATCGTGGCGGCGATGCGGCCCGGCGTTATGCTATTGTCGAGAAACGACAGTTGCAGAATCGCGATCGGCACCGAGAGCGGTACCACAATAACACCACCCGTCACGTGCCAGTTGCGCGGCGCCGCCTGGATCACCAGCACAGTGAAAACGGTCCAATGGCGATCGCAATGCACTACTGCGCTAATGGAGGACGGGACCGGACGAGACAGGTCTGGTCGTAACACTCCTAGAGATGGATTAATTTGGGCTGGGTCCGCATGAAGGCAGTCAGTCGCCGGTTGACGGACCCGCAAGGACCGGCAAGTCAGCTCAGCGCCGTCCTGCTGGTAGACGCGTCGATCGGTGTGTTCCAAATTGGCGACCCGGTTCTCAGCGGTGCGTGCGGACCTCTCTGCGCAGCGGCCCCACTGCCGGCGGCGAGGGCGGCTTTCCATTGTGCTTCCCGATCTCGGGGACCAACTGATATTTGTAGCCGCATCAGGGGCAGTTTTCGCTGGTACTCCTCATAGAGCGGCTCCCAACCGAACTCATCGCCGGTCGCAGAGCCAATGTAGATCGGCGAATGGCGTCTTCCGCTTTCCAGTCGCTGCAAGATCAACCGGGCGACACGCTTCCGTCGGAACCAAGCGGAGGTCATCGAGGCAACGAAATAGCTGAAGGTTGGCTCGCCGCGTGGGGCTCGGCCTTCCACGCCGCAATCGCTGCGTCAGTGAGCCATCCGATAAAGCTCCCGTGCTGACGCACCGCGAGGTCATAAGCCGCCCAATTCGTTGGTGCCGCTGCCGAGAGGTATGACGGCTGTCTCGGTTCGCATTGAATTTAAATGACATGTGATTGTCCGGTCAGGAGAGCGTGCGCCCTTCTCTCTGGCGTCCGCTCCTCGTGCCAAACGACCCGATCTGTGCAACAAAGTTGGTTTGGGGATTTACCGACATGTGGGGCGCCTCCAGACCCGGCGCCGGCGCTGACGACTGTGGCAGTCGACCCCTCCGAGCCCGCGGCTAGTCGGCTGGGCCCGGCCGCATCCCCGCGCCGCCAACGGGGATCACGGCCTTGGTTGCGGGGCCGGGCGGCCGGCGCAGCAGCAGCAAAACCAGGCAGGAGCCGAGCGCCATGATCATCATCAGCGCAAAATCGTTGAGGTAGGCGACCATCGAAGCCTGTCGGGTCACTTCGGCGTTAAGCGCAGCGATGCCGGCCGGATCCGTCAGGCTGAACGGAGCGGCGAGGTGCGGCGCCCGCGCCAGCGGATTATCCGGCCGCAATTGCTCGACAAGCCGGGAATGCACCGCCTGAATATTCTCCGTCAATTTTGCCTCGAGGATCGAGATCCCGACGCTGCCGCCGAGATTGCGCATCAGGCTGCGCAGGGCGGTTCCTTGCGTCAGTATATGCCGCGGCAGGTTTGCCAGTGCGATCGTGTTCAACGGCACGAACGTACAACCGAGACCAAACCCCTGCAGCAAGCCGGACGTGACCACCGGCCCCATCCCCATGTAGAGCGAGAACCCGGTCATTTGCCACATCGAGCCCGCGGTCAGCAGCAAGCCGAACAAGATGATCAGCCGGTTGTCGACACGGCCGATCGCCCGCGCCACGACGAACATCGCGATCATCGAGCCGATGCCGCGCGGTGCTGTTACGAGGCCGGTCGTCAGCACCGGATAGTTCATCAAATCCTGCAGCATCGTCGGCAACAGCGCCAAGGTGCCGTTCATGATGAGTCCCACCATGAACATCAGCACGGTTCCGACCGTAAAATTGAGATTTTTCAATAGGTCTCGGTTGAGGAACGAGCGGTCTGTCGCCGTAGCGGTGTGGACAATGAAGAGGTAGAAGGCGACGCTGGAGATCGTCGCCTCGACCCAGATCTCGATCGAGCCGAACCAGTCTTTCAGTTCGCCGCGGTCGAGCAACATCTGCAACGCGCCGATCCCCAGGCTTAAAGTCGCAAAGCCCAGAAAGTCGAATGGCTCACGCCGGGCGTGGCGCATTTCGCGCATGAAGATCAGTGCGCCGAAACCGGCGATCAGCCCGACCGGCAAATTGATGTAGAAGACCCAGCGCCAGTTGTAGTCGTAGGTCAGCCAGCCGCCGAGAACGGGCCCGCAGATCGGGCCCAGTAAGGTCCCCACACCGAATACCGCCATCGCCTGGCCGTGCCGCTCCGGCGGGTTTATCTGCAGCAAAGTTGCTTGTGACAGAGGGATAAGCCCGGCGCCAAAGATCCCTTGCAACCCGCGATAGATCACCAGCTCGCTCAGGTTGGTGGCACTGCCGCACAGCGCCGAGGCGAGCGTGAAGCCTCCGACCGACAGGAGGAAGATGTGTTTGATGCCAAAGCGGCCAGCTAGCCAGCCGGTCAGCGGCATTGTGATGGCCGCCGCGACAATATAGGAGGTCAGGACCCACGATATCTGGTCGAGCGACGCCGAGAGGCTGCCGCGAATGTGGGGTAGCGCCACGTTGGCGATCGTCGTGTCGAGCCCCTGCATAATGTTCGCCAGCATGATCGAAAGCGTCAGCGCGGCCCTGTTGGCGGCAGGCCTCGGGGCAGCGGTTTTCACCGCTGCGCCTCTAAAAAACGGGCGACGAAGCAGGAACCTCCGCAGCTGGGCCGGCGAACCATCCTGATCTCGGTGTGTCAGAAAACCGTCACATTATGATAGGCCCGACCAATAAAAAGGCCAAACCCGTTCGCCCGACCATTTGCGATCGGAACGATCGGTGCCTCGGCTTAAGAAGTTTTGACGGACCCCGAAGGCGGCCGGGCATCGCGTCAGGCTAATGCCGCACCGCGCAAATTAGCAGTGCCCTGGCGTCAAATGCGAACCTGATCGCAGCCGCGGCATTGGCGATATCGTGCAGCGCCGGCGCCAGTGGTTGCCGCTCAAGCTTGCTCGATCGGCGTCATCCCGCTGTGGACGATATCAATCCAACCCCGGCTCAGGCATGCCCGGTTTGCACCTGCGCGCACCCGGCATCGACCAGCCAATATTGCGGCAGCGTCAGTGCGAGCAGAATTTGCCTCGTGTAGGGTTTGCGGTGCGGGTCGGCCGAACCGCCACGCATCGTTCTTGAGCATTGACGGCACGCAGGAAGTGCTGTTGCGCCCGGGGCCCCCCTGTGCATACCCTGTGCATGCGGGGTGCATGCGGGAGCGGAGGACCGCCAGGCAAGCTGCGAGCCCCCGACGGTTGCCGCCGAGGGGGAGCTCCCCGGTAGCGGGGGCAATTTCGATCCGGATCATTCTTATTGGGCGGCGCGAGTGAAGCGATAGACCCCATCCCCGCCGAGTTCGCGCTTCAGGGCGCCTTGATGCACCAGATAATTCAGATGCGCCACCGCCTCGCCGAGCGCGAAGCCCAGCTGATGGCGGTCGAGCATGCGCCGAAACAGCACCCCCAACAGCTGGAAGGCGCTCTTCGGGGTTTCGCACGCGCCCAGGATTTCGCTGCAACGCGCCTGGTGATGCTGGGCCAATGTTGCGATGCGCGCGCGCAGCCCGAAAAACGGAAGGTTGTGCGACGGCAGGACGAGCGTCTCCGGCGGCACTGCTTCGCGTAGCTTGGCCAGCGAGGACAGATACCGCGCGAGCGGGTCACCATCCGGCTCGTGCGGCTGGACGCTGATATTGGGCGAGATCCGTGGCAGTACTTGGTCGCCCGAGATCAGCACGCCGGTCTGCGCGCAATATAGACAGGCAAGTTCCGGCGCATGGCCTTCGCCGACGATTACCCGCCACACCCGCCTGCCGATTTCGACGGACATTCCGTCGGCGAGCCGTTGGAAACTCGCCGGGACCGAGGGGACACCGCGCCGATAGCTGTTGTCGCGCTCACCGAAAAGCCCGCACGACGCCGCGTCGAGCCCGGCGCGGTGCGCGAAGCGCTGCCGCAAAGGGGCGAAGTCTTCGGCCCCGCGGCTCATCAAACGAGCGAAAAGCCATTCCTTCTCGGTGACCCACAGCGGTGCCTGCCACAGCTCGCTCAGCCAGCCGGCGAGCCCGATATGATCGGGGTGGTAATGGGTCACGATGATGCGGGTGAGCGGTAACCCGCCGAGCTGCTCGGCAAAAATCCGCTGCCACAGCTCTTTGGTCTGCGCCATCGCATAGCCGGTATCGACAATCGTCCAGCCCGGCCCGTCTTCGAGCAGCCACAGGTTAATGTGATCGAGCGCGAAAGGCAGCGGCATGCGCAGCCATCGTATCCCGGGTGCTATCTCCAACGTCTCCCCCGGTCCGGGAGGGGCCCCGACCGGAAATTGCAATGATGTTAGGCCGGCGTCCATTAACTTTCTTTGCCCGGGTGATGAATTGACCGGCAGGTTAGGACGGTGCATTAGTGCCGGGCAAGCGAGAAGCCCCGCTGGTGAGGGACGTTCGGCGGAGGACCCGCAGAGGCAGAACGAATGGGTTAGCATGCGCGACTTCAATCTTCCCGGGCGATCGGCAGCACTCGGAACCCACGGGATGGCGGCGACATCGAACCAGCTGGCGACGTTGACTGCGCTCGATGTGCTGCGGTCGGGCGGGAACGCGGTTGATGCCGCGATCGCTGCAGTCGCGGTGCAATGCGTCGCTGAACCGCAGAGCACCGGAATCGGCGGCGATTGTTTTGTGCTTTATTCGCCGAAGGGAGGGCCGCCCGTCGCATTGAACGGCTCCGGCCGAGCGCCGGCGAAAGCGAATGTGGAGTGGTTCGTCGAGCGCGGCTTGCGCGAAATCGAGATCCCCAGCCCGCACGCGGTGACGATCCCCGGTGCCGTCGACGCCTGGTGCACGCTCAGCGCCCGGTACGGCACGCGTCCTCTGGCCGAACTGCTCGAGCCGGCAGCGCGCGCCGCCGAGGAGGGGTACATCGTCGGCCCCCGCGTCGCGCATGATTGGCATCGCCTCCAGGCGAAATTGCGCGACCCCGTCACCGCTGAGCTGTTCCTGCCCGGGGGGCGGCCGCCCAATGTCGGCGACCGGATGCGCAACCTGCCGCTTGCCGCCACGCTGCGAGGTATCGCACGCGAGGGGCGCGAGGCGTTCTATGACGGGCCGGTAATGCGCGACATCGTGGGCCGTCTCAAATCCCTCGGCGGACTGCACGAACCGGAGGATTTTGCGGCGCAGCGATCGAATTGGGTCGAGCCGATCTCAGCCACCTATCGCGGCTACGAAGTCTACGAATGCCCGCCGAACGGGCAGGGGATCGTCGTGCTGATGATGCTGCGCGCCCTTTCCGGCTACGAGCTTGCCGGCGATGGGTTCAGCGAGGCTGACCGCCTGCACCTGCTCGCCGAGGTCACGAAAGCGGCCTATTGGGCGCGCGACGCATACGTTTGTGATCCGGAACACGTGCCGGTCGATGTTGCGGGTCTGTTGTCGGAAGCCCGCGCCGGGCGGGTGCGGCGCAATATCCGCCTCGACCGTGCGCGCCCGGGCCCCGGTTGGGCGGAGGTCGAACACGAAGATACGGTCTATCTCTGTGTTGTGGACCGCGACGGTAACGCGATCTCGTTCATCAACTCGCTGTTCTCCGGCTTCGGCACCGGGATCTTAGCACCGCAGAGCGGAGTACTGCTGCAAAATCGCGGGACGGGCTTCCGCACGACCCCGGGCCATCCCAATGCGATCGCGCCGCGGAAGCGGCCGCTGCACACAATTATTCCCGCAATGCTCGTTAAAGACGGCCGCGCGGTGATGCCGTTCGGCGTCATGGGCGGGCATTACCAGCCGGTCGGCCAGACGCATCTCCTGCATCGCATTCTCGACCGCGGCCTGGATCCGCAGCAGGCCGCCGAGCAGCCGCGTATTTTCGCGCATCCGCGCGGGGTGCTGGAAGTCGAGCCCGGCAATCCCGAGCCGATCGTCGCTGATCTGGCTCGCCGCGGGCACCCGATCGAGATGACCGAGGTCCCGCTGGGTGGCTGCCAGGCGATCTGGATCGATCACGGGCGTGGCGTCTTGATCGGCGGTTCCGAGCCGCGCAAGGACGGATTGGCCCTCGGCTATTGACCGAGGGAATTGCCGAAATCGGCTTTGCGCGAGACGGCGGCGTCACCCGGCTGACGCATCTTTATCAGCGCGATCCGCTGCGCGTCATGTTCCCGACGACCGGCGCAGGCGATCCGCCGCTCGCGATGATCGTTACGACATCCGGCGGGCTCGTCGCCGGTGATCGTCTCGACATTGCTGTACGGGCCGAGGCGGACACTGCGGCGCACATCACGTCTTCGGCGGCCGAAAAAGTTTACCGGTCGACCGGCCGGACAACGACGATCTCCCAATTTCTGTCGGTCGACGCGCGCGCCATTATCGAATTCCTGCCGCTCGAAACGATCCTGTTCGACGGGGCCCGTCTCAACCGCCAGACCGTCGTTGAGCTCGGTCCGGCTTCGGGGTTTCTCGGCGGCGACATTGTGGTCTTTGGGCGGCGGGCCCGGGGCGAGCGCCTCACCCACGGGTTTGTGCGCGAGGTCTGGCAGGTGCGGCGCAATGGCAAGCTCATTTGGGGGGACGCGTTGCACCTCGAGGACGACGTGGCGCGCCTCATTGATGACCCCGCCTGTTTCGACGGCGCGGCCGCATTTGCATCAATGATATTGTCCCCGCCGCACGAGTGCCCGCAGGGGTTTCTTGGCGCTGCCCCCGCCATCCGGCCGTCCGACCCGGCAGTTATCCGCGCCGGGGTGACGACGGTCGCCGGCTTGGTAATTGCCCGCTGGCTGGCCTACGATACTGCTGCTTTGCGTCGAGCGTACGCCGACCTCGCCAGCCGTTTCCGCTCGGCCGCGCTGGGATTGCCGTCGCATCTGCCGCGCAGTTGGCATTTCTAGCCGGCCACGCGATTGGCGATACTTACGCCTCGCCGAACAAGGCTGTGGAGCGAGCGCCAGCACGGGGACGCGAAGCGTTACACCTCGCCGCCGAGCACGCCGCATTCCCACAGCTGATGCTCACTGCAGCATTGCGGCAGCGAAATTGGCGCACTCTTGGATCGCGGATATCGAAACGGGGAGCTCTGCTCTTATTGCCGATTTTCGCTCGTCGGTATAGCGCCAGGCCTTTTGCGCGTTTGGTCGTGATGACCGCCCGTGCGATTTTGATTGTCGCCCGTTCAGCGTTGCTGAGTTTTAGAAAAGGATCGCTCAGACTGGTGTAAGGTGTGTTGCTCAGGCCATCGGCTTCGGACGCATCTTGGTACAGGCCGGGCGGTCAGCAGACGCACGCCGCTGGTGGGCCCATCACCGTCCGCCCGGCGGCGAAAGAGAGAGGGCCGTGAAAAAACGTAACCCATCCCCTCCCTTAAGGGCCCTGAAGGGAGGGCTTTCGATGTGAGGGCGGAAGCCCGAGGGTCACCGGCCCAAATCGAAGGGAGACCGGAGACGACGTTGACCGAGCAGTTCAAGACCAACGTCCGGATGCCTCCTCAGTTCGGACCTCTTGAAGACAAGCGGCAGACAAACCCCGAGATAGGTACGAGCGGGGGCTTGCTCGACCGCTGCTCGGCAACATGGGGAAGAGGAGGGGGGTGTTGTGCCACCTGCCACCGGGGTCCGTGAGGGCCAGGGATCAGTGCCGTCACCCGCGCTGCGGGAGCGGCGCTCCTCGCCGGCCTAAAGGCGGGGGTTTGCGAGCCGAGGATTTTTTTCGATGAACCTGACCCCGCGCGAGAAAGACAAGCTCCTCGTGGCGGTCGCCGCGATGGTCGCCGAGCGGCGGCTCAGGCGCGGCGTCAAGCTCAACTATCCCGAAGCGGTCGCACTGATTACCGACTACGTGCTCGAGGGCGCGCGCGACGGCAAGAGTGTGGCGGAGCTGATGCGGGACGGGGCTACGATCATCAAACGGGCGCAAGTCATGGAGGGAGTGCCGGAGATGATCCGCGAAATTCAGGTCGAGGCGACCTTTCCGGACGGGACCAAGCTCGTTACCGTGCACGAGCCGATCCGGTAAGGTCCCGGGATGATACCAGGCGAGCTCTTTACCGGCTCGGGCGACATCGAAATCAATGCGGGCCGCCCGAGCGTGACCCTGACGGTCGCCAACACCGGCGATCGTCCGATCCAGGTCGGCTCGCATTATCATTTTTACGAAACCAATGCGGCGCTCGCCTTCGACCGCGAACGGGCGCGCGGGTACCGGCTTGACATACCAGCCGGAACGGCAATGCGGTTCGAGCCGGGACAGAGCCGCGACGTGCGGCTTGTCGCCTACGCCGGTAAGCGCCGTGTCTTCGGCTTCAACGGCAAGATCAACGGCAGGCTCGGATAGGCGATGGCGACGATGATCCCGCGCGGTGCCTATGCCGCGATGTTCGGCCCGACCACCGGCGATCGGGTGCGTTTAGCTGATACCGAACTCGTTATCGAGATCGAGAGCGACCGCACGATCTATGGCGAAGAGGTCAAATTCGGCGGCGGCAAGGTCATCCGCGACGGAATGGGGCAAGGCAGCGCGACCCGCGCCGAGGGCGCCGTCGATACCGTCATCACCAATGCCGTAATCCTGGACTATTGGGGCATCGTCAAGGCCGATATCGGGATCCGTGACGGCCGGATCAGCGGCATTGGCAAGGCCGGCAATCCCGATATCCAGCCGGGTGTCGACATTGTGATCGGGCCGGGAACCGAGGCGATTGCCGGCGAAAACCGGATCCTCACTGCCGGAGGCATCGACTCGCACATTCATTTCATCTGTCCGCAGCTCGTCGAGGAGGCGCTCTATAGCGGGATTACGACAATGCTCGGCGGCGGCACCGGACCGGCTGCCGGCACCGCCGCAACGACCTGCACGCCGGGTCCGTGGCATCTGGGCCGCATACTGCAGGCGGCCGAAGGACTGCCGGTCAATCTTGGGTTATTCGGCAAAGGCAATGCCGCCGATCCGCGCGCCTTGGTCGAGATGATCGAGGCCGGCGCCTGCGGGCTGAAGCTGCACGAGGATTGGGGCACGACCCCGGCAGCGATCGACACCTGTCTCGGAGTTGCCGAACAGCTCGACATTGCGGTCGCGATCCACACCGACACCCTCAACGAATCGGGTTTTGTCGAAAATACGATCGCGGCATTCAAGGGGCGCAATATTCACGCGTTTCATACCGAGGGGGCGGGGGGCGGTCACGCCCCCGATATCATCAAATTATGCGGGTTGCCGAACGTGCTGCCGTCGTCAACCAACCCGACGCGGCCCTTTACGGTCAACACGGTCGACGAGCATCTCGACATGCTCATGGTGTGTCATCACCTCGATCCGCGCTTACCCGAGGACGTCGCGTTCGCCGAGAGCCGCATCCGCCGAGAGACGATTGCCGCCGAGGACATCCTGCACGACCTTGGTGCCTTCAGCATGATGTCTTCGGACAGCCAGGCGATGGGTCGGGTCGGCGAAGTGATCATCCGCACCTGGCAGACCGCCGACAAGATGAAGCAGCAGCGCGGCCGGCTCGCCGAAGACGGCGACCGCGCCGATAATTTCCGGGTCAAGCGCTATATTGCCAAATATACGATCAACCCGGCGCTGACCCATGGCCTGGCCGAGCATGTCGGCTCGGTCGAAGTCGGCAAGCTCGCCGATCTTTGTCTGTGGTCACCCGCTTTCTTTGGCGTCAAGCCGGATATGGTATTGAAGGCGGGCACAATCGCTGCGGCACTGATGGGCGACCCCAACGCTTCGATCCCGACACCGCAGCCGGTCCATTACCGCCCGATGTTCGGCGCCTTCGGGCGCGCATTGCCGGCCTCGGCAGTCACGTTTCTGCCGAGCCTGGCGATCGAACGCGGAATACCGCAGGTGCTCGGTTTGCAGCGCACCGTGCTACCGGCACGCGGCATCCGCGCGATTGACAAAAGCCGCATGGTTCACAACAACGCGACCCCATCTATCGAGGTCGACCCGGAGACCTACGAGGTGCGTGCCGACGGAGTGCATCTGAGCTGCGAGCCGGCGAGCGTTCTGCCACTGGCGCAGCGCTATTTCCTCTACTGATCCGGGCGATGCGCCGGGCAGTTGCCGTTCACAGCCGCGGGCATTGGCCGGAGGAGCGCGCTACCGACACGGTGACGCTCGCTTATGTCGACCGGCACCGCCGCCGCATCCGCCTTGTTGCGGATTCCGGCGATGCTTTCCTGCTCGATTTGCCGCGCGCGCATCGCATCGCTGCGGGCGATGGCCTAGTCCTCGACGGCGGCGGTTATATCCGCGTGCGAGCGGCTCCCGAGTCTCTCCTCGAAATCCAAAGTACTGATCGTGCCGGTTTGCTGCGGATCGCGTGGCATCTCGGGAACCGGCACCTGCCGCTTCAGGTCGCGGGCGAGAGGCTGCGCATCCGGGCCGATCACGTCATCGCCGAGATGGTGGTCGGTCTCGGCGGCCACATCACCCGACTGGAAGCGCCCTTCGACCCGGAAATCGGCGCGTATGCCGGCGGCGCGCACACTCACACCGGTGCGTGACCCGGAAGGCACTGCGCCCGCAACGCGGGAGAGAGGCATCAATCCCCGGCTCTATCGATTGCTGGCGTGGCTGTCGCCTGGATTTCCGGTCGGCTCTTTCAGCTTTTCGCACGGTTTGGAGGCTCTGGTTGACAGCGGGGCTGTGCGCGACCGCACCTCGCTCGAGCACTGGGTAGGCGCCGTCGTGGTATCGGGCAGCGGACGCATCGATGCGGACATTGTGCGCGAGGCGCATCGGGCGGCGGCGGCAGGTGATGTCGATCTCCTGACGGACGCCAATCTGCGCGGCATCGGTTTTCGCGGCACAGCCGAGACACGGGTTGAGGCCACGGCGCAGGGCGAGGCTTTTCTGGCCGCCTGCCGCGGCGCCTGGCCCGAACCCTTTCTCGACCACTGGGCCACGAGGCTTGAAAAAAGTGATATGCCCGTATGCTACGCCGCGGCTGTCGGTGCCGCGACGGCGCGCGCCGGTATCCCGCTGCGCTGGGCGTTGACGGGCTATCTGCAGGCAATGGCGGCAAACCTGGTCTCTGCCGGTCTGCGGCTCGGTACTATCGGGCAGACCGACGGGCAGCGCGTTCTCGCTGCCCTGGAGCCCCTCATTGACACGGCGGTCATCGGCACGCTGGCTCGCGATCCGGGCTCCTTCGGCAGCGCCACTTTCGCGACCGAGCTCGCCTCGATCGCTCATGAAACCCTGCACACGAGGCTATTCCGCTCATGACCGAAAGGCCAATCAGCAATCCGCTGCGGGTCGGCATCGGCGGCCCGGTCGGGTCGGGGAAGACCGCGCTGATGGATTGGCTGTGCAAGACAATGCGCGGCCGATACGAGCTCGCCGTGATCACCAACGACATTTACACACGCGAGGATGCCGAATTCCTGACGAAAAGCGGCGCGTTGCCGCCGGAACGGATCCGCGGCGTCGAGACCGGCGGATGCCCGCACACCGCGATCCGCGAAGACGCCTCGATAAATCTTGCCGCCGTCGCGGAAATGAGCCGGCTGTTCGCGCATCTCGATCTGGTGCTGATCGAGTCGGGCGGCGACAATCTTGCCGCCACCTTCTCTCCCGAGCTCGCAGATCTCACGATCTACGTGATCGATGTTGCGGCCGGTGACAAGATTCCGCGCAAAGGCGGCCCCGGCATCACCCGCTCCGATCTCCTCGTCATCAACAAAATCGATCTTGCCCCGCTGGTCGGAGCCAGTCTCGATGTGATGGACCGCGACGCTCGCCGCATGCGCGGCGAGCGTCCGT
>JAFMSA010000712.1 GCA_017353855.1 Alphaproteobacteria bacterium | reverse complement strand
GATCGGCCGCCGGTGCGCCCGCCCAAGGAGATGCGCAAGCGGCGCGGCTTCGGGTCGCGGGCGGCGCGGATCGCGCTCCTCCACGCACTGGCTCACATCGAGCTCAACGCGATCGATCTGGGTTGGGACATTCTCGCGCGGTTTTCGAGTGAACTGCTGCCGCGCGCGTTTTTCGACGATTGGGTCGACGTTGCCTGCGGGGAAGCGCTGCATTTCGAGTTGCTGGCGCGACGGCTCGCCGAGTTCGACGCCGGCTATGGCGACTTGCCTGCTCATGACGGGCTTTGGGAATCGGCTGCGGCGACCGCGGATGATCTGCTTGCTCGCCTTGCCGTCGTGCCGCTCGTACTGGAGGCCCGCGGGCTCGACGTAACCCCCGAGATGGCGGCGCGCCTGGAGCGTGTCGGGGATCCACGAAGCGCTGCGGTATTACTACGCATCTATCGCGACGAAATCGGTCACGTCGCGACCGGCGTGCGGTGGTTCGACAGGCTCTGCCGCTCGCATGGACTGATCCCGCAGGATGCTTTCCGTGAGCGGGTGCGGCGATATTTCAAAGGCGAACTCAAACCGCCCTTCAACGATGCGGCGCGCGCCGCCGCAGGGTTTCCGGCCTGCTATTACCAGCCGCTTGCGAGAGGGTTGGTCTGACTATCCTGAAGCGGGCACGAAGCGGCGTTCGGCATGTTCGCGGATGATGCGGGCGAGACCGGGCTGGCGGCCGATCAGCTCGCGGAAATCGACAATATCGAGCCTGAGCAGAGTGCATCGCTGCGCCGCCACGACGGTAGCGTTGCGCGGTGCTCCGGTCAGCAGTGCGATCTCGCCAAAAAACTCGCCGGCCCCAAGATAGATCGAACCCGGCATCAGCCGGATTTCGACTTCGCCCGCTGCGACGAAATACATGCAGTCGCCATCTTCACCGCGTCGCACGATGACGGCGCCGGCCGGATAGTCGCGCGCTCGCAGCAGACCCGCGACGTCGGCGATTGTCGCTGCGCCGGCGCCCTGCAGGAAAGGAACCCGGGAGACGAGATCCCAGGTCCGCAGAAACTCCCGCCGCCGCGTCTCCTCCGCAAAGCCCGAGGCGAGAATACCGGCCCACAAGGCAAAAACGAGAATGCCGCTGACCATAACGACGCCGGCCAGCACTCTCCCGGCCGCCGTCTGCGGAATGACGTCGCCGTAGCCGGTGGTCGTCAGCGTGACGATTGCCCACCACAGCGCCGCCGGGATGGAGCCGAAGACGCTCGGCTGAGCAGCCCGCTCAAGCAGGTAGGCGAGGCTCGCGGACAGGAGGAGCACGATGCAGAACCCGAGCAGGACCGACAGGAGCGCTTCGCGCGCGTCGCTGATCACCCGCTGGAGGCTGACGAGACCCGGCGCATAGCGCACCAGCTTGAACACCCATACAAACCCGAACAGGCTCGCATAGCCGGGGCTGAACACCATGTCGAGCAGGCCGGGAAGCACTCCGACAAAATCGCAGATGCCACCGGGCGAGGCGGCCCATGCCGATCGTGCGCGCCATTTGTCGCGATGCTCGGCTCCGGGCGCGCCCGGCGCAGCGATCAATCGAAGCACGTACTCGGCGAAAAAGAACGCACAGACGATCTGAAACACGCGGTCGAGCGCATGCGCCCAGGCGAGGCGCCAGGCCGCCTCGGTGTCGGCAACCATGACGGCGATCCCGACGGCGAGCATGGCATGGTGAACGCAACGAAATAGCCGCGCGCCAAGGTCGGAGGCTGCGGGATCGAGGAGCTGATAGAGCTGCCGGCTCCGCATATCGCATTTTAGGCCCGGGGCAGGGTGGCTGGAATAGAGCTCGCCCCCCTCGGAGACGTTTCCCGCCGCCGATGATTCCTGCTATATCGCTTCGACCTTAGCGGGGGTGGCGATAATTTTTCCCAGTGGGCGGCGAGCCCTGCTCGCCTTTCTGCACGATGTGGCGATGGCGGCCGTGTCGTTCGTCGTCGCAATGTATTTGCGGCTCGGCAGCGGCGTTCTCGACTACGAGCCGCGGCTTACGGCGATCTACGTTGTCGGTTTCACGCTGATTGCCGCGAGCGTGTTCCTGCTGACCGGTCTTTATCGCGGCATCTGGCGGTACGCCTCGCTGCCCGACCTCTTTAACATCACACGCGCGGCAAGCCTGACGGTGCTGGTCTTCCTCCCGGTGATGTTCGTGTTCACCCGCCTGGAGACATTGCCGCGCTCGACCCTGTTGATCGATTGGTTCGTGCTGGTGGCGTTGTTGGGGGGTCCGCGTCTGGGGTACCGCCTGTTCAAGGATCGCGGCCTCGACCACGTTCTCGAACGCGTCAAACACCGCAACGTGCCGGTACTTCTGGTCAGCACCAAGGAAGGGGCGGACACTTTCATTCGCGAGATGCGGCGCGATCCGCGTGCCGTGTACGATGTCGTGGGGGTGCTTGCCGATACGCCTTCGCGTGTCGGGCGGGAGATTTACCGGGTGCCGATTCTCGGCACGATCGACGCGCTCGAAAAGGTCGTCCAACAGCTCGATCGTCGCGGCAAGCGCCCGCAAAAGCTCATTATCACGGCGCAAAACCTGGGCGGCGAACAGATCCGCCGGCTACTCGATCGTGCGGATGCTTTGGCGATACCGCTGGCGCGTCTGCCGAGACTGACCGATTTTCATCACAATCTCGACAACCCCGAACGCGCGATCGAGCCGATCGCGCTCGAAGATCTGCTCGGGCGACCGCAGGCGGTGCTCGACCGCGACGGGATGGCGCGTCTGGTCCGCGCCCGCCGCGTGCTCGTGACCGGCGCCGGCGGAACGATCGGCGCGGAGTTGGCTCGTCAAAT
>JAFMSA010000711.1 GCA_017353855.1 Alphaproteobacteria bacterium | reverse complement strand
ACCTCAAAGGTCTGCGGATCGGGGTCCTGCACCACCTGCACGAGGACGACTGCCCGCTCACAACGGAGACGAGCGCGGCGCTGCAGGAAGCCTTCGGCGTGTTGCGGTCACTGGGTGCGAGGCTCGGGGAGGCGCGGCTGCGACCGGCGCTCGACTATTACGACGTCAAGGTCACGATCGCCGAGTGTGAGCTTCTTGCGGTTCACGAACCGGCGCTGCGCAAGAGGCCCGGCGATTTCGGAATGGATTTCCTCGGCCGTGTCCTTCCTGCAGTGCTCATCAGCGGCCGCGATTACATACAGGCACAACGCGAGAGGCGCCGTATGCTTTCGCAAGTGGCACCGGTCTTTGACGAGTACGATGTTCTTGTGACGGCGACGGCCGCTGGCCCGGCGCCGCGACTCGGCAGCTGGCGCACGATCGAATTCTGGCGGCGGGCATCTCTGACAACGCCCTTCAACGTCACCGGCGGTCCGGCACTGGCGCAATGCATCGGCTTCAGCAGCGACGGCCTGCCGCTGTCGATGCAGGTCGTCGGCAGGCCGTTCGATGATGCGACTGTACTGCGGGTCGCGCATGCCTACGAGCAGGCCACGGCCTGGCGCAAGAACCGGCCCGTGCTCGACCCGCATGCCGTTTTCTCGACGGCGCCGCCGCCGATCCCGGCTGCGGAGGCCGTCACGATCGACGCGGCGACCCGGGAGAGAGCCGCCATTGCGTGTGGCGCTGCCGGTCTGACGCTATCGGAGCCGCAATTCGAAATGGTTTGCGCGGCCGCACCCTACGTCATCGCGATGACGGGCCGGCTCTATCGCGACCGCGCCTACAGCGAGGAACCCGCCAACGTGTTCCAATCTGGCGGCTAGCGGCTGATCGGGAAGCTCGTCTCCTCGGCGGGTCTTTCCCGTATGACATCGGCGAGGCGGCCATCTGTCGCGGGAAAGGGGGCGTGACTTGCCACAGCCGTGCAGAAATGCCGGGGCGGGGCAATCCGCGCTCACAGTTGTGAGCGTGCTCTCCCGATGCCCCGGGGCCTCTGCTGGGGCCGGTGTCCGCCGGCCCACTCAAGTGTCCGCCGCCCAGTGTCATAGGTTCCGAGCCGGCCGCGAGCCGGGTGCGGCCCCGGGATGCGCGCCCTGAATGCCTCAGGGCCGGACATTTATTCCGGACCTGGTCGACGCTGGCTTTTTTTCAGAAGGCCGATACTGCGCGAACTTTGTGCGGAACATCGGCTGCGGCGATCGCGATCCATTACGGCCCCATTGCCGCGTCCCGGCTTTGAGGAAATCGCTGGGAACAGCGCTACGGCATCGTCGATTTGGCGGTCGGAACAATCCGCGTCACGACGATCGCATTGCGATCCAGACACTGGGGCACGCGCGGCGCAATCTTGGTCTTCCAGTGCTCGCTCTCGTATACGGCACTGTAGAGCGCTTCCCGCTCCGCTTCGCTTTCAAACCGGCGCAGCCAAACATAGACCGAATCATCGGTCTCGCCGCGGAAACTGCCGCAGATGACCATGCCCTTCGAGACCTGGAACGGGATGATCTCCTCTTCCATGATCTTGACCCACTCATCCATCTTGCCCGGCAGAACCTTGTATTGGCGCAGTTCATAAAACGCCATGTGCTGATCTCCTCGCAAAGCTTAAGCCCAAAGGGTTCAGACGCGTTTTGCTCCCAATTCTATTTCACGCAATCGCCCGCTTGCGATCGGCGGAGGCGAAGAAGCGGTTCTCGGGGCGCGGCAGGCCGAGGTTCTCGCGCAACGTTCTGCCCTCGTACTCGCGCCGGAAAAGGCCGCGACGCTGCAATTCCGGGACAACATGATCAATGAAATCATCGAGGCCGCCGGGGACATAGGGGAACATGATGTTGAACCCGTCGCAAGCATCGCTGAAGAGCCATTCCTCCATTTGGTCGGCAATCATCGCCGGCGTGCCGACGAGTGCCAGCCCGCCGTAGCTGCCGGCGATCTGCGCCAATTGCCGCACCGTTAAGTTTTCGCGCCGCGCGCGCTCGATGATTCGCTCCCGGCCGCTCTTGCTGGCATTGCTTTGCGGGATCTCCGGCAGCGGACTGTCGAGCTCGAAACCAGAGGCGTCGTGCCCGAGGGCAATCGACAGCGAGGCAAGGCCGCTGTCGGGATGCACGAGGCTGTCGAGCAGTGCGCGCTTCTGCCGCGCCTCCTGTGCGGTGTCGCCGACCACGGCGAGGGCGCCGGGGAGGATCTTCAGATGCTCGGGCGAGCGCCCGAGTTTTTTCATCCTGCCTTTGACATCGGCGTAGAAACGCTGCGCGTCGGCCCGGTTTCCGCCGCTCGCGAAGATCACTTCGGCGGTTTCGGCGGCGATCTGCCGGCCGGCTTCCGAGGCGCCGGCCTGTACGATAACCGGCCAGCCCTGGATCGGGCGCGCGATGTTGAGCGGGCCCCGCACCGAAAAGAATTCACCCCGGTGGGCGAGGATGTGCAGTCGCTCGGGGTCGAAATAAACGCCGTTCTCCACATCGCGGACGAAGGCATCATCGGCCCAGCTGTCCCACAGGCCTGTCACGACATCGAAGAATTCGCGCGCCCGCCGGTAACGGTGGTCGTGCTCCATATGCTCAGTGAGACCGAAATTGAGCGCCGCATCGGGATTGGAGGTCGTGACAAGGTTCCACCCGGCCCGGCCGCCGCTGATATGGTCGAGTGAGGCAAACCGCCGTGCGATCAGGTAAGGAGGCTCGAAAGTCGTGGAGGCGGTCGCGATCAGCCCGAGATGCTCGGTCGCCATTGCCAGCGCCGGCAGCAGGGTCAGCGGATCGAAGGATGTCACGGTCGCGCTGCGCTTGAG
>JAFMSA010000710.1 GCA_017353855.1 Alphaproteobacteria bacterium | reverse complement strand
CGTGTCGCAGTACCGCTCGAGAAAACTGCGCCGCGTGGCTGCGGCCTGCGCCGGATCGTAGTCGACCCGCATGACGAGCTGTGGGTACCTCGCCTGCAGCGGCGAGTGGATGAGATCCCCCGTGAGCACCGCGGCGTCCGCATGGCGCCCGATGCCGACGGCAAAATGGTCGGGAGTGTGCCCCGGCGTCGGCATCAGGCGAACATAATCGTCGAGCGCGTGCTCACTACTGACCAGCTCGGCTTTTTTCGCTTCGACGATCGGCAGAACGCTGTCGGCGATCGCGTCGATGTGATTCCTGGCGTGCTCCTCGGTCCAGTAATCGTATTCCTTTCGCGAAAACAGGTACCGGGCACGGGGGAAGGTGGGAACCCAGCGGCCGTTGTCGAGCCGCGTGTTCCACCCGACGTGGTCGGCATGGAGGTGGGTGCACATCACGTAATCGACATCGTCGACCGAAACCCCGGCCGCCGCCAGTGCACGCATGTAATTCTCGTCCGTCTTCCCGTTCCACGCCTCACGCGTCGGCCGGGTCTTGTCATTACCGATGCAGCTGTCGACGAGCACGGTGTGGTGCGGCGTCTTGACGACATAGGACTGGAAGCAGAGGACCAGCTTGTCGGTCGCCGGGTCGAGGGCCGCCGGCTCCATCCACGACCGGTTCTCTTCCAGGAGTTCCCGGCTCAATCCAGGCAGGAACTCGAGTATCGGGGTGAAGCCCTGCTCCTGCTCCACGATGCGATGGATCGTCATGTCACCGACGGTAAAACTCGTGCGCATCCGACCGGCCCTCCGCGAAATCGCTATTCGGTTTTCGCGGCTGATCGTAACCGTCCGCCGCCTCGTAGACAAATGCGCCGATTCGCCGCCAATCCGCGAGCTGCTGCGGCCAGGATCGGTTGATTATTCCAAGCGGGCCGCAGTGCCCGACCGCAAATACCCCGGTCCCGTTCGCCGCGAGCCAGTGGTGACCGGCAGCGCGCGAAATGCGCGGCGGCGCGTCGTGCAGCGCGAAGGCCCGTCGCACCGCCCGCCATCCCGCGTTCCCCATACCGACGACGGTCCGGGGCTTCAGGTAGCCGATCAGCGGGAGGAGGTGGGTCTGTGTGCACGTATCCACCCATCGGGAAAGAATCGCGCCATTCATCGGCCCTTCCTTGATGCACAGGATCGAGTTCGTCAGAAACACCGGTGCCGTAGTGTCCCGCTGCGAGGGATGAGTTACTTCGAGGCCTGCTTCGATGAGCAGCCGATACAGGTTTTCGTTGGTCGGGTTATGCGGTTCGTCGCGGCCGCGATTACGGACGAAATAATCGACATTGCCAAAGTCCTGGCCCACGACGAGAAGTTCGGGGTTTCTGTTGCCGAGCCACAGTTCCCAATGGCTCACGACATCGGGGTCGAACGCGAATTCTCCGCAGCTTCGGATCCTTCCGGGGCTGCGCTCGACGCAGGTCCGGCATGCCTTTCGAGCGGCAATCAGCGTCTCAAATTCCGGCATCTGCCCTAGGCCGTGCCAGCGCCGCAACCCGTTCGGCCAGGCGGCGCAGCTGACCATCTGCGAGGCCGAGCTGCTCGAGCTGGCGCACGGTGTTTTCGAAATAGTCGCGGCAAGTGCCGCGGCGGCCGGCCGCTTCGAGGATCAGCCGCGCCGCTTTGTCGGGCGCCAGCCGGCCGGCGTAATCGGGGCAATTGCGCAACACGGTGAAAGCGAGAACTGTTCGGGTCATCCCGCCCATCCGTACCGGCAGCTGCCGCATCGCGTATACGCGCCGACCGCTCATCTCTCGCGACCAGAGGCGATCGATCGTCTCTGCGAGAAACTGCGACGGCAAGCGCAATGCCATGCCCCGGCACGAGCCGCCGCGATCGAGCCCGAGGACCAGCCCGGGCCGCGCCGGGGTCCCGCGGTAGTCGTACGAATAGAGACAGAAACTGCGATGATAGCCGCGCAGCAACGCGGGCTCGGCTTCCACGCAGGTAAATTCGGGGTCCCAGATCAGCGAACCGTACGCGAAGATCCACACCGGCTGCGCACTGTCGCGCAGTGCCGCGATGTGGGCCGGCATCGCATCGGTCAGAGCTTCGCGCACCTCTCCTGCCTCGCCGATCGCTGGCGAGCTCCGGATCGGCCGGTTATAAGACCCTGCATGGGCCGCCCAACGCGTCTTGGCCTCGCCATTCTCGCCGCTCTGCTGGTCGTCTGCGGCGCCTATACCATTTTTTGGTTCGTCGTTGCCGGCCAGATCAAGTCCGGTGTGGCGGCCTGGGCCCAATCGGCACAGGGCAACAAGGTTGAAGTGTCCTGGAAAGAAATGAGCGTTACCGGGTTCCCGGGCGCCTTCCGGGTCCGGCTCGACCGCGCCGCGCTGCGCGATAACCGTCTCAGTCCGCCCCCGCAGCTGCGAATCCCATTGCTTTCCGGCACTGCTCGGCCGTGGGATTTCGCCGATTGGCGGATCGCGGCGGCAGATGGCTTCTCGGCTGCGCTTGGCGGGATCAACGAGAGACCGCCCGTGAAGCTGACAGCGCGGACCGCCGACGGGGTGGTCTCGCTCGTGCCGGAGGGCGGCTGGAAATTGTGGCTGAGCCTCTACGACGCGAGCCTCGAGGCCGCCGAGCGGGTCCATGTCAGCTCGGCCGATGCCTGGATCGTCGTGCCGCCAGGGCCAGCCGGTAGTTCCAGTAGTTATGGTGAGCCAACCGTTACGCTCTCCTCCAACCTGCGGCAAGTGCGGCTTCCGGCCGCCGTCGGACCCCTCGGCGATACGGTGGAGGATCTCGACTTCGGCATTACCGTCAGAGGGGCTCTGCCAACCGGCAAGCTGGCGCAGGCGGC
>JAFMSA010000709.1 GCA_017353855.1 Alphaproteobacteria bacterium | reverse complement strand
CCCGTGCCGTTCAAGGCCAATGCCGATCGCCGTCACCACATCCCGAAGCAGCAGGATCGGGTAACGAACTGGTCGGAAGATGATGCTGCCTTGCGCCAGCGCGGCAGCGACGGTGTGGTTCACCGAAGAGGCGATCGCGGCCTGGCGGGCTAAGCCACGGACGACACGGCGCGGTCAACCACACTATTCGGCGCTGGCGATCGCAACCGCGCTGACCTTGCGGGCCGTGTTCCGGTTGGCGCTGCGGCGGACCGAAGGGCTGATCGGCTGCATCATCCGTCTGCTGGGTCTCGATCTCGCGATCCCTGACCATTACACGCTGAGCCGGGGGGCCGCGACACTGATGGTGCCGCGACCGCCGTCCAACACCGAACCCGTGCACCTGTTAGTGGACAGCACTGGGTTGAAGCTGTCCGGTGCCGGTGAGTGGTCGGTCGAGAAGCACGGCAGGAGCCGGCGCCGGTCGTGGGCAAACTGCATATCGGTGTCGATGCCGACACCGGGCGGGTTGTCGCGGCGGCGCTGACCACCAACGATGTCGATGACGGCGCGCAGGTCCGTTGTCGCGTTGCTCTTTGGACGGAGAAAAGTGCCCGAACGACCTGGTACTGCTCTTTAGAATGAGAACTTCGCCGCTGGAATTTCGCAATTATGCGGAATAAATGCGAACTTTGCAGCTCATCGTTCGAATTGATATACCGGGTTCGAGCCGCTTGCGGTTGCGGGCAGTTGAACAACGGTGCCAATTTTACTGTTGTTCGGACCGCCGGGCCGATCGGCGGCGCGCTGCTGTTCCCGCACGTTTGACGGCTGAGACGAATCCTATCAACCAGCGTGCGTCGATCGAGACGCAGCCGCAGGCCGCTCTTGTCCAGGTGCCAGCGTCCGAGCGGATAGTGCGGATGTAACATATGGGTTCCCCCTACGCCGATATGCCCCCGCGCGACCAGTTCTCCGGCGACGATGGCCGGCGGGCGCTCTTGCGCGGAAATATTCACCTTCTCTGTGGTCAAAGATTCGGTTACGCGACAAGGTAACCGGCCTCTTGGGCAAACATGCCAGTGGCGCCAGCTAGCTGCAAGCGGCCAGAAGCCGTCTTTGAGTGCCATGCCGCATAAGCACATCCTGCCAGAACACGCTCTCTTCCGATGGTCGGACTTCGAAGGTGCGCGGTCGTGTATCCGAGCCTTGGGCCACTTCAGCCCACCGGATATTTCAGGGGACGCAGCAGCGCGGGTTTGCCTATATCTCGCGCATTACCGATCCGACGGCGCGGCTGCGCCTAGTACTCGGCACCTCGCGCAGCCAGTTCCAGATCCCGAATAACCCGGGCCAGATGCCTGGCCTCAGCCTGGTGGTGAACGACATCAGCGATGTCAATTCGAGTCAGCATCTTGGCGGACGCGGCCGCCGTGTTCGAGGCTCGGCTCCAGCCAAGCGCGGTGCCCGCCATGTATCGAAACCGGGCGGCCAGGCTCGAGGATTCCGGTCTTCGTCTGGATGTCGACGCCGGCCCGGCCGGACGCTATGGTATACTATAACGCCTTGAAGATATGATATATCGTTTGCCGCCCAAGCGACTTGCCCCATTCGGGACGGAGGACCCCAATGAGATTGCTCTCGCTGCTGGTGGCGGCCCTCCTGCTGGTGGCGACGCGTCCGGTGTGGCCTGTTCCCCCCATCCCGATGGTTGCCGCCGAGAATTTCTATGGCGATATCGCCGAACAGATCGGCGGGCCGGAGGTTGAGGTGACGAGCATTCTGAGCAACCCCGATCAGGATCCACACCTGTTCGAGGTAAGCCCGTCGGTGGCGCGTGCCCTATCCGGCGCCCGGATCGTCGTCTACAACGGCATCGATTACGACCCGTGGATGGCAAAGCTGCTGGGCGCCGTCGCAAGCCGCGACCGTCAGATTGTCGTCGCCGCCGATCTCGTCGGCCGAAAGCCCGGCGACAACCCGCACATCTGGTACGATCCGAAAACAATGCCGGCAGTCGCCGCGGCGCTAGCCGACGCATTGCAGCGTGCCGATCCCTCCCATGCGGCCGATTATCGTGGGCGACTGGAGCGGTTTCGTCGGTCGCTGGCGCCGATCGACGCCAAGATTGCCGCGCTTCGCGAGCGTTTGCAGGGCACGCCCGTGACCGCGACCGAACCGGTCTTCGGCTATATGTTCTCCGTTTTGGGCATGCAGGTCCGGAACGCGCACTTTCAGTTGGCGGTCATGAACAATACAGAGCCGAGCGCCGCCGATGTCGCGGCCTTCGAGAACGATCTGAAGACGCACAAGGTGCGGTTGCTGGTGTACAACAGCCAGGCATCCGACCCGGTGGCCGCGCGTATGGTCAAGCTCGCCCATGCGGCTCAAATCGCAGTCGTCGGCGCGGGCGAAACCGAGCCGCCCGGCAAAAGCTATCAAGCATGGATGATGAGCGAACTCGAAGCCGTCGATCGCGCCCTCCCACATTGAGCCCTAATGAGCGCCATTCGGTTTGACGACGTCACGCTGAGCCTCGCCAAGCGCCTCGTTCTCGCCGGGGTCAATCTCGACATTTCCGCGGGCGAATTCGTCGGCATGCTGGGACCGAACGGCTCTGGCAAGACGACGCTAATCCGCGCCATCTTGGGCCTTGTGCCCCCCGCCCGCGGCACCATCCGCGTGCTCGGCCGTCCGGCGAGACGCGGCAATCCGGCGATCGGCTACATGCCCCAGGTCCGCGGCGGTGGCGGGGCAATGCGGCTGCGCGGGTGGGACTTCGTCGCCAGCGTCGTCAACGGCCACCGCCTCGGCCTGCCGCTGGTGGGCAAGGCGGGTCGGGCGGAGATCGCGCGGGCCCT
>JAFMSA010000708.1 GCA_017353855.1 Alphaproteobacteria bacterium | reverse complement strand
CGATCCACGCCGTGTCCGTCATTCGCCATCCCTCCCGGCGCCCATCATTGTCTGGCGCGCCGCTGAACCCGGCGCCTGCCGGGATCCCCGAGCTCTATCCAGGTCGGCGCATGATCGCTCGCCTTCTCCCAACCGCGCACCTGACGATCCACATCCGCCGCGACCAACCGGTCGACAATCAGCGGGCTGACAAGTAGATGGTCGATACGAAGGCCGGCGTTCCGCGCCCATGCGTTTCGGAAGTAATCCCAGAAAGTGTAAATGCGTTCGCCCGGATGAAGGGCCCGCACAGCATCGGTCCAGCCTTGCGCGAGCAGATCACCGAACGCCTGACGGACCTCGGGCCGGAACAGCGCGTCATCGACCCAGCGCTCCGGCTTATAAACATCGAGTTCGGTAGGAATCACATTGAAATCACCGGCGAGCACGACGGGCAAGCCGGTAGCAAGGAGCTCCGCAGCGCGCGCGGCGAACCGATCGAACCAGCGCAGCTTGTAATCGAACTTCGGACCGGGCGCCGGATTTCCGTTGGGCAAATACAGGCAACCAATGAGCACGCCCTCTACCGCTGCCTCAATGTAGCGGCTGTGCGCATCACCGGCATCGCCCGCTAGCCCGCGGCGCGCTTCCATCGGCGCCTTGCTGCGTGCGAGTATCGCCACGCCGTTCCAGCCTTTCTGGCCATGCCAGACCGCGTGGTAACCGGCTTCCCGGATCGCCGGCTCAGGGAATTTCTCGTCCGCGGACTTTAGCTCCTGCAGACAGGCGACGTCTGGCTTCGCTTCGGCGAGCCACCGCATCAGCACCGAAAGGCGGCCATTGACGCCGTTCACGTTGAAGGTCGCGATCTTCATCCACGTCCCCCGGCAAGCGGGACAATTAATTCACCACGGAGTCCTCTCCAGCTCCAGGGAGAGGATCCGGCTCGTTATTGAAGTTCGGCAAGAGGGTTTCCCACATGCCCGCCGTAGTCCGCAGAGTTCCCGCTTTGATTTGTCTGGGGCTTCCCGTGCGGTTGACCTAGTTAGCGACGAGAGAGTCCACGCCTCATCACCCTGACGTCGGAATCCACTCAGGCCGGCTGCGGGGTGGAGTTCTGTCTGCCGCCAGTGATCGGCGACTCTCCGGCCTTCGGTATCCGATCGGTCGCCTGGTTGCGATGCGGTCCTTCCCCGCGCAGTCGTGGTGGCGGTACCTGATGGCAGGAGCGCATCGCCGGCCAGAGCGGACCACCAGGGCGCCAATGACAACGCTCGGGTTCGTGGCGGATCGGCGCGGCAGCACGGTCAGCGAAGCCGAGCTGCGCGAACTCAGCGTCTGCGCCTATGCCCGCGAGCCGACCGACTGCTACCGCGAGCGTTGGCGCCGCCGCTGAGCCTCACCAGCCACCGTCGACCCCGACCGCCTGGCCGGTGACGAAGCCGGCTTCATCCGAGGCGAGATAGGCGATCATCGAGGCGATTTCGTCGGGTAGACCAAAGCGGCCGAGCGGAATATCCCTCGACCGTTCGCGGAAACCGCGCTCGAGATCGTCGCCGTATTCGCGGCGATTGGTGCTGATCGCACGCGAGGTGCGGATCGGGCCGGGGCAGACCGCGTTGACGGTGATCCCAAACGGCGCGAGGTCAAGCGCCAGCGATTTGGTGAAGCCGACGATCGCCGCCTTCGACGCGGCATAGGTCGCGCGCCGCTTGCCAGGACGAAATGCGGCCTTTGACGAGACGCTGACGATGCGGCCCCATTTCGCCTTGCGCATCGCCGGCACCGCGGCTCGCGACATCAGGAACGCGCCCTTGGCGTTGACACCCATCGTCAAATCCCAGGCGTCCACCGGCACATTCTCGATCTCGTTGCGGTCGGCGCCCTGCGGCGCGCCGGCATTGTTGACGAGAATGTCGAGTCGGCCGTAACGGGCCAGCACCTCGGCAACCATGCGGTTGGCGTCCGCCTCCTGGCTGACGTCGCCCAGCACAGCGAAAGCCCTGCCACCGGCCTTGGTGATCTGCTCGACCAGACTGTCGACCCCGCCCCAGTTGGCGTCAGTGTCTTCCGGTGCGTTGAACTCGTTGGCGACACCGGCCGGACGCACGTCAGAAACCACGACAGCGACGCCCTTTGCCGCCAGCGCTCGCGCGGTCGAATTGCCGATGCCAACCGGCTTGCCGCAGCCGGTGACGAGGGCGACGCGTTCGGACTGGGGCATCTGTTCCTCCCTTATACCGTTGCCGTCGTGTAACCTTTCGGCGCCTCACGCATGAGCGCCAGGGTGTGACCGTCGGGGTCTTCGAAGAACGCTATCGGCAAGTCGTGGCCAGGCATCCGGGCGATCAGATGCGATTTCGCTTCGGGACCGTCGAACGTGACCATCGCTCAACTTGGCACCTGCCAGGGCGGTGCCACGACAGATGAGATGAAATAGAGCCGCGGGCCGGCTGACATGGCGGGGATCGTGCGACTTCTCAAGCAGCAGACGCACCCCGGCGCACATCGCGGCAGAGATGCCTGAGGCTGAGCACGTCCCGATAAAACGCCTCACCGCAGTCGACGTCGCCGATCCGGCGCGACCTGGCCGAGGGGTGAAGCTGGCCGATTACCATCTCCTTTAAGACGTCATGGCCGGACTTAGTCGGACTATCCCCGTCCCCGTTTTCGAGCCGCTGGCCGTCATGCCGGAGACAAAACCCGGGCATGACGATGCAACGCTCACACCGGTCTTGTGCCCTTCAATTGCGTGCGGTGCATCAGGCGGCGCGCCGAAGGGTCGAACGCGTCGCGGCGATGCATCGCACAGCGATTGTCCCACCAGACGAGGTCGCCGACCTGCCAGTCCTGCCGCCAGGT
>JAFMSA010000707.1 GCA_017353855.1 Alphaproteobacteria bacterium | reverse complement strand
CGCATCGAAGACTACGAGCGTTTCAGCGGTTGCGAAGCCCGCATCGAGCTGTCACGCCCGATCGAGGGTCGCAAGCGGTTCCGCGGCCGTCTGCTGGGAACGACGCGCGGGAATGTTCGACTCACCACCGATGCCGGCGAAACGCAGCTGCCTTTCGATGCCGTCGCGCGGGCGAAACTCGTCCTCACCGATGATCTGCTCGCAGCGGCGCGACCGGACATCTCGAAGACCCGGCCGCCGCAGCCCGCAAACAAATCCCGGTCCTGCTGACGCACGAAACTTGAGAGCGCTATGAACACCACCGTCACCTATGCTCGCCCGGAACTGCTGCAGGTCGCCGACACCGTTGCCCGAGACAAAGGGATCGATCGGGACGAAGTCCTGCAAGCCATGGAGCAGGCAATCCAGAAGGCGGGTCGTTCTAAATATGGCCAGGAATACGATATTCGTGCCGAAATCGACCGTCGCAACGGCGAGATCCGGTTGTTGCGCTTCCGCGAAGTGGCCGAGCTGATCGAGAACGAGGCCACCCAAATACCGCTTGCGGAAGCGCAGCATCTGAATCCCGAAGCCGAGGTCGGGGACTTTATCACCGATCCGCTGCCGCCGATCGATTTTGGCCGGATTGCCGCGCAGACCGCAAAGCAGGTTATTGTCCAGAAGGTGCGGGACGCGGAGCGCCAGCGGCAATTTCTCGAGTTCAAGGACCGCGTGGGTGAGATTGTCAACGGGCTCGTCAAACGGGTCGAGTTCGGCAACGTCGTGGTCGATCTCGGACGTGCCGAGGCGATGCTGCGCCGCGATGAGCTGCTGCCGCGCGAAAGCTTTCGTCAGGGTGAACGGGTCCGGGCTTTCGTCTATGATGTTCGCCAGGAGCCGCGCGGGCCGCAGATTTTCCTGTCGCGCACGCATCCGCAATTCATGGCCAAGCTGTTCGCACAAGAGGTGCCGGAGATTTACGACGGCATCATCGAAATCAAGGCGGTCGCCCGCGACCCCGGAAGCCGTGCCAAAATCGCGGTTATTTCCCGGGACAGCGGAATCGATCCGGTCGGCGCCTGCGTCGGCATGCGCGGCAGCCGTGTCCAGGCGGTTGTGGGCGAACTTCAAGGCGAGAAAATCGACATCATCCCGTGGTCGCCCGATCCGGCGACCTTCGTGGTTAATGCGCTGGCTCCGGCCGAGGTTGCCAAAGTAGTCATGGATGAGGAACAGCGGCGCATCGAAGTCGTCGTGCCCGATGACCAGTTGAGCCTGGCGATCGGACGCCGCGGCCAGAATGTCCGCCTCGCCTCGCAACTAACCGGATGGGATATCGACATTCTTACCGAGGCGGAGGAATCGGAGCGGCGCACCGAAGAGTTCCGCAACCGCAGTCAGATGTTCATCGACGCACTCGACATCGACGACGTGATCGCCCATTTGCTGGTCACCGAGGGCTTTAGCTCGCTCGAGGAGGTGGCTTACGTGCCACTGGACGACTTGGCCGATATCGAAGGGTTCGACACCGATGTAGCCGCAGAGCTCCAAGAAAGGGCGCGCAGCTTTCTCGAGCGTCGCGATCACGAATACGAGCAGCGGCGCCGGGAGCTTGGCGTCTCCGACGAGCTTGCTGCACTGGAGAGGCTGACACCCGGCATGCTGGTTGTCCTCGGCGAGAACAACGTCACGACGCTCGACGACTTTGCCGGCCTCGCCGGGGACGAGCTCATGGAGCTCTTGGAAGCTTCCAATAAAGGGGGCGCCAAACTCTCGCTCGACGAGGCCAACACATTGATCATGCAAGCGAGGGCACACTGGTACGAGGATGACGGCAAACACGCTACGACAGCCGCGCAGGAGTAGGTGCCACGCGGAGTAGTGCCGATGTCATGACGATCGGACGCGATCGGGAACCGGAAGCGTCCGGGCCGCAGCGCCGTTGCGTCGCGACCGGCGCGAGCTTTGATCGCTCGGGCCTGTTGCGTTTTGTCGTGGGTCCGAGCGGCGAACTCGTCCCCGACGTGGCTTGCGGCCTTCCGGGCAGGGGTCTATGGCTGACGCCGCGTCGGGAGCTGTTCGAACGTGCGATAGCAAAGCGGCTCTTCGCGCGTGCCGCGCGCCGGCCGGTATCGGTGCCGCCGGAGCTCGCAGACCGCATCGAGGCTTTATTGGCTGAGCGTTGCCGCGAGACGATAGGCTTGGCGCGCCGGGCCGGTCTCGCCGTAGCCGGATTCGCGAAGGTGTCCGAGGCCCTGCGCGCGGGGAAGGTCGGGCTGCTGCTGGCGGCATTGGACGGGGCGGAAGGCGGGCGTGGTAAAATCCGTGCTGTCGGACGCGATCTGCCACTGGCGGTGGTCCTGACCGCGACGGAGTTGGGCGCGGTCTTTGGCCGCGATAATGTGGTACATGTAGCACTCGGCGGCGGCCGGCTCGCGCGTCGGCTGATCGTCGACGCGGAGAAGCTTGCAGGCTTTCGCCCGGATGCAGTAGTCGACCGGGGGGCGGAGCCCGCGGCACCCCGCACGGTGCGGCACGAGGGTGGTATTGGACCGAAATGAACGACGCGAACGAGCAACAGCAGAACGTGAGCGAACAAGAACAGAAGCGACCTCTGACTCTCGGGCGCGGTGGTGGCCGGCTGGAGCTGCGCAAATCGGTCGAAACGGCGCAGGTCCGTCAGAGCTTCTCCCACGGACGCTCGAAGGCCGTCACCGTCGAGGTGCGCAAGAAGCGCACGCTCGCGCCTGGTGCGGCGGAAACCAATCGGGGCGAGCCATCGCCCGCGCCGCGCGAGCAGCCGTCAGCACGCTCGCCAGCCACTGAGCCGGCTCGCCGTGCCGCCGTGCTGCCGCGCGCGCTGAC
>JAFMSA010000143.1 GCA_017353855.1 Alphaproteobacteria bacterium | reverse complement strand
CGATGGGTGCGAGGCGGGTTCGAGGTCAGCGCAACGACAGCCCGGCGGCCCGTTACCGAGGCGACACCCGCGAGCAGCCGCGGCCGCAAATATCGACGAAATAAGGTTCAGGCCGGCGCAGCCAGCAGTGACAGCTGCACCGAGGCTTTGCCGTCGTCGGCGTCGGTCGGCGGGATCGGATAGTCGCCGGTAAAGCAGGCGTCGCAGAAGCGCGGCGCCAGGCGGTCGCGCCGATGTTCGCCCATCGCGCGGTACAACCCGTCGATCGACAGAAAAGCGAGAGTGTCGACGCCGATGTATTTGGCCATTCCGTCGATGTCGAAGCGCGCCGCCAGCAGCTGACCGCGTTCCGGCGTAGCAATTCCGTAGAAGCAGGGATGGGTCGTGGGCGGGCTCGAGACCCTCATATGGACAGCACGCGCGCCCGCGCGCCGGACCATCTCGACAATCTTTACCGAGGTCGTGCCGCGGACGATCGAATCGTCGACGAGAACCACCCGCTTGCCGTTGAGATGGGCCCGGCTCGCATTGTGCTTCAACCGGACTCCGAGGTGGCGGATCTGGTCGGTGGGCTCGATAAAGGTTCGCCCGACATAATGATTGCGAATGATCCCGAGTTCAAAAGGCAGACCCGACTCCTGAGCGTAGCCGATGGCCGCCGGCACGCCGGAATCCGGAACCGGGACCACGATGTCCGCGTCGACGTAGCTCTCGCGAGCGAGTTCGATGCCGATCCGCTTGCGTGCCTCATAGACGCTGGTCCCTTCGACGACGCTGTCGGGGCGTGCGAAATAGATGTGCTCGAACACACAGAAACGGTTCTCGCGGTGCTCGAACGGCATCACGCTGGACACCCCGCCTGCCCCGATGATCACGATCTCTCCCGGCTCTACATCACGCACGAATTCCGCGCCGATGATGTCGAGGGCGCAGCTCTCCGAAGCCAAAATCCAGGCCTCGCCGAGCCGCCCGAGAACCAGCGGCCGCACCCCGAACGGATCGCGCACGCCGATGATCTCGTCCTGTGAGACGGCCACCAGCGAATAGGCGCCCTGGACCTGGCGCAGAGCGTCGATCAGCCGGTCTACGACCGTGTTCTTGAGGCTCGTCGCGATCAGGTGGACGATGACCTCGGTATCGCTCGTCGACTGGAACAGGCTGCCCCGGCGGACCAGCTGCCAGCGCAACTGATAAGAATTCGTCAAATTGCCGTTATGACAGATCGCGAGCCCGCCGAAGACGAAGTCGGCGAATAGCGGCTGCACATTGCGCAGAGCGACCTCACCGGTCGTCGCGTAGCGGACATGGCCGATCGCGGCGCTGCCGGGCAGACGTCCGATGACCTCCTTGGAACTGAAATTGTCACTGACGAGACCCATTCCGCGGTGCGCGTTGAACTGCTCGCCGTCGTAGGCCACGATGCCGGCCGCCTCCTGGCCCCGGTGCTGTAACGCGTGCAGCCCGAGCGCCGTCAGCGCCGCTGCGTCGGGATGGCCATACACGCCGAACACGCCGCACTCTTCGTGAAGATGATCCGCATCCGAAGGATCGGTCGCCAGGGGATCGGTCGCACACATCGGCGAACCTCCTCTTCCGACCTGGTACATAATTCGTTCACAAAGCGAATGCGAGGGAATTCCATGCAACGCTGCTATCGCGCGTTCTCCATGAGCCTGTCCATGTCACGCCGCTCGGCAGGCTTGTATCCCGGGGAGGATGTTTGCCCGGGCTTCGCCGGCGCGGGGGGTCCCGGACTCGACAGCGCCCGCATCGCGCGCTGGGCATCCTGCGCCCGGTCGAATGTGCGATGCGCCTCGTCGGCCGCGGCGGCACTCTTCACCTGCAGCGACTCAGGCAGCGCATTGCGCAGCATCTCTGCCCCCTTGGCAAGAAACGGCTCGCTTTTCGCCTGCTTGATCCAGCCCGGCCGGTCGTTCTGCGGGAGGCTCACATCGACCACGAGATAGGCGAGCGAGACGAGAACCGCGCCTCGCGCCAAGCCAAAAATCAGTCCAAGCGTGCGGTCGATCGGCGAAAGGGCGCCCGCCTGCAGGAAACGCGCAAGGTAGCCGGTGATTATCGTCAGCACGATGAGGCTGATCAGGAACAATCCGGCGCCCGCGATCAAATCGGCAAGGAGCGGGGTCGAGACAAATCTGAGGATCATTCCGTAGGTGTAATCGAAGCCGTAGAGCGTAACCACCGCCGCGCCGGCCCAGGCGGCGATCGACAGCGTTTCGCGCACAATGCCACGCGCGAACGCAAAAACCCCCGAGAACACGATTACGGCGATAATCGCAATGTCGAGCCCGTTCATTGCGCGGCCTCAATCGGCGGAAAGCGCGACGCCCGGCGTGCAGACAACCGCGTCACAAGCTCGCTCAGATGCCCGATCGTCGTTGCCGCGGGCAGCGCCTCGCCTGCCCGCGAGCGGGAGGCTGTGCTGGGCCGGCGCGCCGGCATCCACGCTGCGCCAAAACCGAGCTTGGCGGCTTCCTTGAGCCGCGCTTCGGTGTGACCGACCGGACGCACGTCGCCGGAGAGCGCAATTTCGCCGAAAACCACGGTCTGCAACGGAACCGGAATCTCGTTCAGCGCCGACACAAGAGCCGCCGCAACGGCAAGATCTGCCGCCGGTTCGGCGATTCGCAAGCCGCCGGCGACGTTCAGGTAGATATCATTGGCCCCGAGCGACAATCCGCAGCGCGCGTCGAGAACCGCCGTAATCATTGCCAGTCGCGTGCTGTCCCAGCCGACGACGGCGCGCCGCGGGGTTCCCGGAATGGCGCAGGCAACCAGTGCCTGAATTTCGACGAGCACCGGACGCGTCCCCTCGATGCCGGCAAATACGGCCGAGCCGCTCAGCTGCCCGCTATGCGTCTCCTCGCCATCCGCCGCATCGGGCTCCGGCTGTGCCCGTCCCGCGAGAAACAGCGCCGAGGGGTTCGGAACTTCAACCAGACCGCAGTCGCTCATCTCGAACACGCCGATCTCGTCAGTCGCGCCGAAACGATTCTTCACGGCGCGCAGGATGCGGAACTGATGTCCGCGTTCGCCTTCGAAATAGAGGACCGTATCGACCATATGCTCGAGCACCCGCGGGCCGGCGATGACCCCCTCCTTTGTAACATGACCGACGAGAACCAGGACGAAGCCGCGCCGTTTGGCGAGGCGGATCAGTTCCTGCGCGGCGCCGCGCACCTGGCTGACGGTTCCTGGGGCACTGTCGAGCGTGTCGAGGTACATCGTCTGGATCGAATCGATCACCACCAGATCAGGGACGTCGTCACGGTCGAGCGAGGCGACGATGTCGCGCACATTGCTGGCCGCGGCAAGCAAGACCGGGCGGCCTGCAACACCCAGCCGCTCGGCGCGCAGCCGAACCTGGTCGATCGCCTCTTCGCCGGTGATGTACGCGGCATTCCCCCGCGGCGAGATTGCCGCAGCAGCCTGGAGCAGCAGCGTCGATTTGCCGATCCCCGGGTCTCCTCCCACGAGGATTGCCGAACCGGGGACGAACCCGCCGCCGCAGACGCGATCGAGTTCGACGATTCCCGTGCCCCGGCGGGGTGGCAGCGTAGCCGGCCCGCTCAAGCCGACAAAGCCGAGGGTCCGGCCGGCCCCTCGGTTCCTGGCGACGGTCCCCCTCGCGAGCCCGCTTGGCGGCGCTTCGCGCGGCAGCTCCTCGACCAGGCTGTTCCACGCGCCGCAGCCGTCGCAGCGGCCCGTCCATTTGGCATGAGCTGAGCCGCATTGCTGGCAGACAAGACGATCCTGAACTCGCGCCATCGGCTCAACGGATGAAGTGGTCGTCACCCCGACGCCGCGCCGGGAGCCGTGTCATCGGTGTCCGGGCTCCCGCGGCTTCTGTTTGCACAGAAATGACGGGTTGCCGAGGCCCACCCGCCTCACATCGCGCGAACCTCCATTTTGATCGGGCCTTCGGCGCGTCCATGGATGAACTGCTCGACATAGGGGTTGTCGGAATGGTCGACATCGGGTGTCGGTCCCTGCCAAATAATGCGCCCCTGGTGCAGCATGGCGATCCGGTCCGCGATCTTGCGCGCACTCACCAGGTCGTGCGTGATCGATACGGCCGTCGTGCCCGCCTCCCTCACGCATTTCACGATCAGTTCGTTGATCACATCCGCCATGATCGGATCGAGGCCGGTGGTCGGCTCGTCGAAAAACAGGATCTCCGGCTCTGTGGCGATCGCGCGCGCCAGCGCCACCCGCTTCTGCATCCCCCCTGAAAGCTCGGCAGGCCAGAGATTGCCCACCTCCGGTCCAAGCCCGACGGCTTCGAGTTTCGCGAGTGCGATCTCTTTCGCCGCCTGCCGCTCCATAGCGCGGCCTTGGATCAGCCCGAATGCGACATTCTCCCACACACGAAGCGAGTCAAATAGGGCGCTCCCCTGGAAGAGCATGCCGAACTTCTGCACGAGACGTTCGCGCGCCCCGCGCCCAAGCCCGACAGTTTCCACGCCGTCGATGCGAATCGATCCGGCCTCCGGACGCAGCAGACCGACGATGCACTTCACCAGCACCGACTTACCGGTGCCCGACCCGCCGATAATAACGAGGCTTTCGGCGCTGTCGCAATCGATGTCGACACCGTTGAGCACGCGCTTTCTGCCGAACGACTTGCGCAATCCGCGCACGGAGATCTTCGACGCGGCGGAACAATCGCTCATCGCCCGAAAAAGGCCGCCGTGATCAGATAATTGAACACGAGGATCAACACCGAAGCGGAGACCACGGCATAGGTGGTTGCCTGCCCGACGCCCTGGGCTCCCCCGCGGGAATGGTAGCCGTGGTAGCACCCCATCAGCGCGACGATGAAGCCGAATACCGCAGCCTTTACGAGACCCGAGACCACATCATTGGTTTCGAGATACTGGTGAGTGCGGTTCAGATAAGCTTCGGGATTAAAGCCGAGCCGGTAGACACCGACAAGATATCCCCCGAACACACCGATGATATCGGCGACCAAGACCAGCATCGGCAACGTAATCAGCCCGGCGAGCAGGCGCGGCAGCACGAGGTAGCGCAGCGGGTCGGTCGACAGTGTCGTCAGCGCGTCGATCTGATCGGTGACGCGCATCGTACCGATCTCGGCCGCCATCGCGGCGCCGACCCGGCCGGCCACCATCAGCCCGGTAATGACGGGTCCGAGTTCCCTGGTAACCGACAGCACGACGACCGTCGCCACCGCTCCCTCGGCAGCAAACCTGCTGAACCCCGTGTAAGACTGCAGGGCCAGCACCATACCGGTAAAGATCGCGGTCAGCCCGACGACGGGCAGCGAGAAATAACCGACGTTGATCATCTCGCGCAGGATCGCGCGGAGGTAATAGGGTGGCGTGAACGCGGTCGCGAGCGCCAGACCGGCAAACATCGCAAGTCGCCCGGTAGCGGCAAGAAAGCCGAGAAAGACCGCGCCGATCGCGGCGAGAAATCTCACCATTGGTCTGCAGCGTCACGATAGATCCGGTGGTAGCGTCTCCCCAGGCCGGTCAGGATCTCATACCCGATCGTGTCGGCATCCGCTGCAGCCGCGTCGACATCATAATCTTCATCCAAGAGATCGATGAACCCCCCCGGGCACGCTCGCGCGGGATCGATCTCGGATACGTCGAACACCGCGAGATCCATCGAAATCCGGCCGAGGAGAGGAACCCGCTTGCCGCCGATGCGACCCGATCCGCGATGGCTCAGAGATCGCAGCCACCCGTCAGCGTAGCCGACAGCGACGGTCGCCAGGCGTCCCGCCCGGACCATCGTATGAGTGGCACCGTAGCCAACCGACTCACCCCGGTCAACCTCCCGTATCTGCAGGATTCTCCCCTTGAGGCGAACGATCCGGCGCATCGGGTTGGGCGCACCGGGTTGCGGGTTGACGCCGTAGAGCGCAGCACCCGGGCGAACGAAATCAAAATAAAACCCTCGGCCAAGAAAGATCCCGGATGACGCGGCAAGGCTGCAGGGCATCGCGCCGATCGCGGCTCGCGCGGAAGCAAAGCGGGCTCGCTGGGTCTCATTCAGCGGGTGTGCGGGCTCGTCCGCGCAGGCGAGATGACTGATTAGGGCACGCCAGCCGATCGCGCCCGGAACCTTCAGCCGCTCGCTGATGCGGTCGAATTCTCGGGCGGTCAAACCGAGACGGGCCATTCCGGTGTCGAGGTGCAGCATCGCCGGCAGCCCGCCGTTGCGGACAGCGGCATCGCGCCAATCGACGATCTGTCCGGGATCGTTGAGCACCGGAATGAGCCGGTACTTGACGAACTCATCCGCCGATCCCCGCAGCACCCCATTAAAGACGGCGATCTCGATCGGTTCGGCAAGCACACCACGCAGCGCTATTCCTTCATCGGCCGTGGCCACGAAGAACAGCCGGCACCCGGCTTGTGCCAGTGCCGCCGAAACCCGGTGTGCGCCCAGCCCGTAAGCGTCCGCCTTGACGACGGCCGCGCAGCCTGCAGGTTCGACCCGCCGCACCAGCGAACGCCAATTCGCGGCGATGCCCGCAAGATCGACATCGAGAATGCCGCAGGCACGCTCGGCGGGCTCGCTGCCCATCCTAGAAATCCGCCTGTGGGAAGTGATCGGGAGCCATGTAGTTGTCGAATTTTGTCGTCTCGGCGTCGAAATGCAGCTTGACCGTGCCGATCGGGCCGTGTCGCTGCTTGGCGACGATAATTTCGGCCAGCCCATGCACTTTTTCGAGCCGTTCCCTCCATTCCTGGTAGCGCTCGTTGAATTTGCTTTCGGATTCGTCGGCGCGGCGCGTCGGTTCGCGCGACAGGTAATACTCCTCACGAAAGATGAACATCACGACATCCGCATCCTGCTCGATCGAACCCGATTCGCGCAGATCGGCCAATAGCGGCCGCTTATCCTCCCGCTGCTCGACGGCGCGAGATAGCTGAGAGAGCGCCAGGACCGGAACGTTCAGCTCCTTTGCCAAGGCTTTCAGTCCGCGGGTAATCTCGGAAATTTCCTGAACGCGATTGTCCTGTGCGCGGGCCTGGTTCGACGGGCGAAGAAGCTGCAGATAGTCGATGACAACCAGCCCCAGACTTTGCTGCCGCATCAGGCGTCGCGCACGCGTACGCAAGGCCGAGACGGTCAGGGCCGGCGTGTCGTCGATGAACAGCTTTACCGCCGCGAGCCGCTGGCTTGCCTGGACAAACCTGTCGAAGTCCGCGCGACTCACATCGCCGCGGCGGATCCGGTCGGATGAGACCCCCGACTCTTCGGCGAGAATACGGGTGGCAAGTTGTTCGGCCGACATCTCAAGCGAAAAGAAGCCGACGACCGCCCCGTCGTCGGCGGTCTTACGAACCTCCGGAGTTGACGACGGCTGGTAGCTCTTTGCCGCGTGGAACGCGATGTTGGTCGCAAGCGAGGTCTTGCCTGTCGACGGTCTGCCGGCAAGAACCACAAGATCCGACGGGTGCAGTCCGCCGAGCTTGCGATCCAGATCGACAAACCCGGTGGCGACCCCGACCGTCTTGCCATTGCGCTTGAACGCCGATTCGGCATTCACAATTGCACTCGTCAGCGCGGTGCTGAATATGCGAAATCCGCCATCCGCATCCCCGGCGGTGGCAAGATCGAAAAGCTTCTTTTCGGTTCGTTCGATCTGATCGCGCGCCGGATCATCGAGATCGTAACGGAAGGCGTCGTTGACGACATCCTCGCCGAGCGTGATCAGCTCGCGTCGTAAATAGAGGTCGTAAATGACCCGCGCGTAATCTTCGGCATTGATGATCGTGACCGCGGCGGCGGCCAGTCGTCCCAAATATTGGGATCCGCCGATTGTCTCCAATGCCGTGTCCTGGTCGAACAAGCCTTTGAGCGTCACGGGATCGGCTCGCTGCCCGCCCTCCACCACCTTGGCGATGGCGGCGAAGATCCGGCTATGCATGGCATTGCCGAAATGCTCCGGCCGCAGGAACTCGCAAACCCGAACATAGGCCGCGTTGTTGATCAGGATGGTCCCGAGCAGAGCCTGCTCCGCTTCCGTATTGTAGGGCGGAGTGCGAAGGAGTTCGGGGTCCGGCGCGCGCAGCGGCGTGAGCCGCGATATCGTTTTCGTATCCATTGCACCGCAGGATACCATCGCATCGAGCAAGGCCCGGCGCGGAATTCGATCCACAGCGTGTGCAACGCGGGGATCGCTCGCGGGTCACGCACCGGCAGGCCGACGCGCGCGAATCTGCAGCCTCAGGCTGCTCGCTCCGAGGCGGCAGCGCGCTCGCGTTCCCAATCCACCGCGTAGTCACGTGTCAGCGGCACGGCGTCGACGGCTTTTGCAAGCTGCATCTGGAAAACCATGAGGCCCTGCCGGCGGAACGCCACTTCCGCGCCCACCAGATACATTTCCCACATCCGGCAGAAACGCTCGTCATAAATCGCGCGCACGCGGTCGCGATTGCCCTCGAATCGACGGCGCCAGGCCCGCAACGTTTCGGCGTAGTGCAGCCGCAAAATCTCGATATCCGTGATCCACAGCCGAAGGCGCTCGGCGGTCGGAACCACCTCCGACAGAGCGGGGATGTAACCACC
>JAFMSA010000142.1 GCA_017353855.1 Alphaproteobacteria bacterium | reverse complement strand
GAGGCCCTCGGCACAACCTTCGATTCGGGAGTGGAAACCCCAAGACCCGGTAGCGCAGGCCACCATGCGTCCGATCACCCCGCCACTGGTTGTCCGCTCTGCCATCGGACCAAGTCGCCCCGCTAATCGACCGTGACGGCCAGGTGTGGTCTGAGCCTGCGAAAGCCTTGAACGACGAGGAGGCCGAGAAGCGGCTCGACGCGCCTCGCTGGCGTGTCGGAGCTTCAATACGAAAAGTACCGTCACACCGCCGCCGACCTTCTCAAATTTCGCGTGCAGCAGCTCGACCGCTTCCTGAAAGAGCGGCGTCAAGGAAAGGTCTATGACAAAACAGCAGACATTGCGCATAAACGGCGCCGGCGCCCGGTGATGAGGCCGCCTCGGCCTCATCCAGAGGCCGCAATTGCACGCTCCAGGCCTCGAGGTCGTCCCCGTCACTCCCGAAGCTGTGGCCCCGCCGGAGAGTCCCGGCGAGGCCGAGGAGCTGCTCGGCGGCCCTCTGAAGACGCTGCTCTCCAGCGGTTTATGGAGGAATGTCTTGAGGGTGTTGCCGCCCGGACTGGCCGAACACCTCGTCCGCTGGCGCCAGGCGTAGCAAAGCGAGCTTGCTAACCACACTTCGCTTTTGTACATGCGATCCGTATGGCTGGCGCATCAGAGCTAACGCTATCATCACGTACCCTCGCGAGCATGGCGCGAAGGTCTGTCCGCCGGCGGGGGTTGCCCCCCTCTCCAGGCTTTTCTCGCGAGCCGAAGAGGCGCGGAGTCTCGCGGCTATGCGGACCGCTCCTCCCTCGGACCACGAGCGCCGTGCCCTCCTGGCACCGCACGCCTCGCGGGCGAGACCGGGACCAGCCCGGTAGATGTCCCCTTTTTGCCGCGATCATGCCCGTCTACTGTGCGGTAGAATGCTCCTTTGGAGCAAAGCCATGCATCGTCTCCCAGAGATCAGCGAGGGAATCGAGGACGAGCTAAGCGAGATTTGCGCACGCTTTCGACGCCTCTTCGAGCTGGCCCCGGAAGACTTGCACCTCCCCCTAAAGGCTGCGCTCGAGCTTTGCTGGTTTGAGGGCGCCGAGTGGGGGTTTTCGCAGGGGCTCGAGAAAGCTCCTTACATTTGAGCTTCACAACCTGCGAAACCACCTCCGCCACCCGGGGCGCGCAGCAGCTTAGCTTGAGCTGATAACGCAACGCGGCCGCTGATCCGCTCCGCAGCGCGAGCATCGGCCAGCTCGGTTCGTAGCTGATCGATTTGGGCACGCAGCTCGTCCGTTTTCCGTTCAGCGCGAATCACCCAGTCGTGTTCAACCGTCAGCGCGCCTCTCAGCGCAGCGATCGCTGCTGAACGCCTGCACGTCTGGTCTTGCCCGTTCTGGTCCTCCCGGTCGCGTGCCCCGAACGTTCGGCCAGACAGCCCGGTCGAGGCCGAACATCGACGTCCTCGGGCACGAGTACCCGAGGACGATCCCCTACATGTTAGTTGGAAATTGGCCTCCTGCTTGGTAGAGCCCGGCGCTGGAGCCGCCTGAGCCGGCTGATACTCGGCTCCGTCCAGATCGCCCGGGACGGTTGGGATACGGCAATCAATCTCTTCGCGGGCGTCGGAACGCTCGTGATCCTTGGCCTGCTCGTGCCGATTGCCGAGCGGATTAAAAGTCCCCGCACAAAAACGGATGGCGTCGGGCATCAAATCACAAACGGTGATCCGCGCGTTAGGAAACCGATGCACCAGAAGGCGCACCACGCGACCGTACCCGCTTGGCAGATCCAAAATCTCATTGACCGTGCTGCTCCCGCCTGTTGCAGAGCCTCATCAATACAACTAATAGCGCAAAGACCAGCCTTGAAATAACGACCAACATTGCCCTCGACCAACATATTGTCTTCAGGGGAAATTCGGCTCTCAGTTTTCGTCAATGACGCAAGTCTGGGCGGGTCGAGGGTGTTTGATGAGAGCAGTTTCGCTTTCTGCCAACGAGTCCGCGACGGACTGGCCTGCAGCCGGCGTTTCACTGCGCCAAGGCGCCGACGCACGCTTCCCGGCGAGATCTCCTTAAGCTGACGAGAGTTCATGGCCCGCATTCCCTGTACTTCCGAGGGAAGCATTCCTGCTCCCCGCGTCTCTGGCAACTGAAGACGCTCTCCCCGCGAATGCATAAAGGGCATCAGGCGGCCGCCGAAATGAGCCCAGCACGCACCTGTTGGTTCGCGCCCCAACCTGTCTGTGAAGTTAGCTTAAGCGCTTAGGCTGTTCGCGCGTGGCCGTCATCGCGGAGCTTTGCGCCCAATACCTTTGCGATGCTGACAGTGGCGCCAAACGGGGCACCGGCTTATCTACCGACGCTGACCTTTCTCGGCCAGCGCAGCGCCGAGGATTGCTTGCGGCAAGTGAAGTTGTAACTCCCGTGCGGCGCCGAACGCGTTGCGGGCGCAGTCCCTTCCCACGACCCGCTTATGCTGCCATCCTTGATCTTCAACGGATCCGGTGCGCTCGGGCGTAACACTTAGGATTATTTCGAGCCCCGGCGATTGTCCCTGCCCCTGGTCTCAATGGTTCTATGGAACCCGCGCGTGTGCCGTCGAACGCCGCCAAGGCGCGGCTGGCCAATCCCGACATTGGCGTTGTCGAAAAGCATGGCAGCGGGGGATATCTGTCGTCATTACGGACTGACTGCGGTGGAACATGATACTACCCGCCGACGGATACGGCGGACCCTGCTGCGACACGGTTTGGGTTGGTCTTGAGCATGACTCGTATGAATTACCCTCGATCCGGACTGACGGCGTTCCTTGACGCCTTGGAACGGGAACTCCTTGCTGCACCTGCAGAAGAAGTGCGCTCCGCGTCACGCGTGACCGGGCGGGCGCGCAACATCGCTTGCGAGGAAATCCGCGCACTGATGAACGCGGCTATGGATGCGAGGATAGAGGGCTCTGTTGCGATCGCTGCCGTCCGACACTGGCGCCGGACTGGATCGGCATCTTGGCATTTGCGAGAGCTTCGACCTAGGCCCGCAGCCATCCTCACGCGAGCGCTGTTCCTGCTTGGCACTGCCGTCGCCACTAACAGGGGCATCCGCTTCTGTAATCTAATACGTAATCGGCTGTTATGGCTCGTGTGTTGGTTCGTATATTCTGAAGATTTGGAAGCCGCGTTTCCTTGTCGTTCGAGCGTGTCCCGGAAAAGGCCCGGAAAAGGAGGGGTGTCCACCCGCTGCAGTCATTCACCTAGCGATGCTCGCAGTTATAACGTCAGCCACAGTACGATTTCGAGGCTGAAGCCATGAAGCGCACGGTAGCTGCCGGAGGACGAGGTGGAACCGCCGGCATGGTCACTCCGTCAGTAATCAAAGCTCTACGGGCGCTCACGCGAAGCGACCCAACCGTGAGCGATCGATAAACGCTAGAAGCCCTAGAAAAAGGGCGTTCGATATGAACTATAGAGTGACGGTAGTCATGTCATGCTTGGAACGCTCGTCGAGACGGCGCCGACGATGCCCTTCTCCGGCGTTTGTGCGGGCTCGGGCTCGGAAGATTGAGGGACGGCTTGTCCCGTCACTCCGCTACTGGTATTGGGTGCAGTCACTGGTTGCTTGAATCACGGCCGCGGACGACGATGCTGCGCGAGCGACACTGGCGGGGGTGCGCGATCCATGAATCCGTCCGCCGTTCTTGTTCCGTTTTCGTACCACGGCAGCTCCAACGTTGCGTCTTTCGGCGGCCGAACACTGCATCGCAGTATCCGGCGGGGTGTCGTTCTGCTAGAGCGTGGGCCGTTATCGAGAGGGAGGAAATATCATGAAGCTCGTCAGCTTCGCGGCATCCGGCCGCAGCTCGTACGGTGCAGTCGTCGGCGGCGGCATCTTCGACCTCGGACGCCGGCTGGGCGACCGTTACCCGACCCTGCGCGCCGCAATCGCCGGCGACGCGATCGCCCAGTTCGCCGCCGAGAGTGCAGACGCTAAGCCCGATCTCACATTGGCGCAGGCGGCCCTGCTGGCACCGATCACCGACCCCGACAAGATCATCTGCGCCGGTCGCAACTATCGCGCCCACGCCGCGGAAGCCGGCGGGCCACCGCCGGACCACCCGCAGGTGTTCCTGCGGCTCGTCAACACGCTGGTCGCCCATGGCCAGCCGATGGTGTGCCCGAGAATCTCCGGCGATTTCGATTATGAGGGCGAGTTGGCGCTGGTCATCGGCAAGCCCGGCCGCCACATCGCCAAGGCGGACGCGTTGTCGCATGTCTTCGGTTATACGTTGTTCAATGATGGTTCGATCCGCGACATTCAGTTCAAACACTCGATCGCCGCCGGCAAGAACTTTCACGCAACCGGCGGGTTCGGCCCCGTTATCGTCACCGCCGACGAGATACCCGACCCGACCCGGCTGCATCTGGCGACAAGGCTGAACGGTCGCGAAGTCCAGCACACCGGGATCGACGACCTGATCTTCGACATCCCGACCCTCATCTCGTACTGCTCGCAATGGACGCCGCTCGTCGCCGGCGACGTGATCTCGACCGGCACGCCCGAAGGGGTCGGCTTCGCCCGGAAGCCGCCGTTATGGATGAAACCAGGTGATGTCGTCGAGGTCGAGGTTGCGGAGATCGGCGTCCTGCGCAATCCGATCGTGGCTGAAAGCTGAGCCCGGGGCATGAAAGCCATCCTGCTGCGCCGGCCCGGCGGCCCCTCGGCACTCGAGTATGTGGACGTGCCGACGCCGGTCCCACAGGATGGCGAGGTGTTGGTTAAAGCCGACACGATCGGTGTCAGCATGCCCGAGGTGCTGGTCCGCAAAGGGGTCTATGCGTGGATGCCACCGCTCCCGGCCATCCCTGGCATCGAGATGAGCGGAATGGTAGTGGGCCACGGCCGCAATGTCGCCGGCCCGGCAATCGGCCAGCCGGTCTTTGTCAGCGCTCGAGACCTCTCCATCCGCGCCGGCTGCTATGCAGAATACATCGCAGTGCCGGCAAATGCCGCGCATCCGCTGCCGCCGGGCTGTTCGCTGGAGGCGGCGGGATGCCTCTCCAACTATCAAGTCGCCTATCATGTGTTGCATACGGCCGCGCGCGGGGTCGCGGCAGAGTCCGTCCTCGTCCACGCTGCGGCAGGCGGTGTCGGCAGCGCCGCAGTTCAGTTGGCGCTGATTGCTGGCCTGCAGGTGATCGGGGTCGCCGGCTCCGACGCGAAAACCCGCGCGGTGAGGGCTCTTGGGGCGCAGCATGCGATCAATTACCGGGCCGAAAATCCTGTCGCGCGGGTGCGCGAGATTACGAGCGGACACGGCGTCGATCTGGTCCTCGACCCGATCGGCGGCAAGAGCTTTGGGCGCAACTTCGCGATGTTGGCGCCGCTCGGCATGGTGGTCTCCTACGGCCGGCTCGACGGTCCGCCCGACCCCGACTTCGTGACCGCGATGCGCGGCGGGTCTGCCAACAGTCCGGCAGTGCGCTTTTTCACCATCCACAGCTTTGACGACCGGCCGGATATCCGTGCCGCAACGATGAAAGTCCTCCTTGACCATCTCGCCGCCGGCCGGATCGCTCCGCTGATCCACGACCGCCTGCCGCTCGCCGACGCCGGGCGCGCGCAAGCGCTTCTCGAAACCGGAGCGGTAATCGGCAAAATCCTGCTGAAGCCGTAAGGGCCCGTCGTGCAGGCAGTAGCGCCGGGACTTTGACCCTCCTGTCCGTTTTTTTTAGGGGGGCCGTTTCAAGCAGTGCGGGGCGTTGGTTTATGGTCGGCGCGTGCAGAAACGGAACGTGCTCGTGGTGATACCGGCACATGAGCTATGCCGAACCTGCAAACGAGTGTGAACCGTGCGTAACGGTAAGTGCATTGATCTCTGTTGACGAGCTGTTAGGTTGGTGTGACCAAAAAACGCCTCATAAAGCGTGATTGCGTAAGGCAGTTCCACGCAGTGCGTCACTTTACAGCATCACTCTGCACAGCATGACCGCGACCAGTGTGGCCCGGCGATCACTGAGCCCATTACATGCCGATTCACTAGGCGACGATGGCCTGCGCAAAGTACTGCTCGCCGTGTCTTCCCGGAGCTCATGGCCCCACTGGCCGTCAGAAACAGCATGATCTCACGGGTCACTTTCTGGCCGGCCCAGCCAGCGACGATGCGCGCGGCTCGCTTGGCGCCGATATATCGCTGTGCGACCCGCCGCAGTGCCCACAATGCGACTGCGCCTGGGTGCCGGCCCATCGTGAGGCAGACATTATCCCCCAGTGGCTTCGACGGCAAGACGGCGTGCAAGGCGGAATTGACCGATATCCGCGTCGAGACGCTGAAGCGCTACGGCATCGAGACCGCCCTGACGCCGCGTTTTCCCGACCCAGCGGCGCGCGAGGCGGCGATCCGCGAGCAGGCCGCGAAATGGGAAGCGAAAATGGGACGCCAACTCGCTGATCATCTTACGCCGCGCGTTGCTCGGCTTCGACACCAGGCCGGACTTCGCCAGGATCACGGCCAAGGTGCTCTGCATCTTGTGCCGCACCGACGCGCTGTTCCCATCAAAGATCACACCGGATGTCATCAAGGCGTTGACCACGGCCGGGGTCGAGGCGCGCTATCTCGAGCTCGACAGCGATCTCGGCCACTCCTCCAGCGGACCCGAGCACGCCAAATGGTCGCGCGCGTTTCTGGCGCCGCTGGTCGCCCGGCTGAACTAGCGCGCTTCGGCCGGCGGCGTCTCCCCGCAACCTGTGGGGCGATGCAAGCTCGCTAGGGCCCAAGTCCCTCCGTTGCATCCTTAGCCCCACCACGACCGGCAAATGAAGCCTACGATCACAACTGCTGTGACCGCGACCGGCGTCTGGCGCAGCTCGGAATTATGTCTTCAAGCAGGGTGATCAGCCTCGCCACGTCTAAATTGTACCTGCGCCTAACGGGATTTGCCCCGAATGCCCCGTTGGGGGGGAACAGGGATAGGGCGAAGGACTTCCGCGTCAGCGGGTGCCTTCCCAGCCGGTATGCGAGACGTCGACAACGACGCCGTCCGGACCCGACCATTTCTGCTCGAAATTGGCGTGAACCCCGTCGCGCAGCGCGGCGTCGCTGACATCTTTCGCCGTCAGCCGATGACCCTGAGCCGCCTCCAGTTTCCGGCCGGTTTCGTCGAGATCGTCGACCTCGAAGCCGAAATGATGAATGCCAGTAAAGTGCGGACCATGCGCCCTCATATCGGGCGCATCCTCGGAGGACGCCGATGTGAACATAGCCGTCGGTCAGGAACACGTTGCCGTTGTTGCGGCGAAGCTCTTTGAGACCGAACGCAGCCTTGTAGAACTCGGCGGTCTTGGCTGGCTCCTTTGTTGTTAAAGCTATGTGCTTAATCCGCGCCATCTTGCTCCTCCCTCAGCTTGCAGTTCCGGCAAAGCCCCGGCCCCATTCTCCCCACCCGCGTCACGCGTCGCCCAACTAATAGGGTAAGCCCCGGCTTTCGCCGGAGCTATTGTTTCACTTGTATCCGGATCGCTGGTCAATTTCCAAGGGGCCAGGCGAGGGCAGGATGAAGTCCACCTCCTGAGGAAATTCTCGTCGTTGATGCCAACGACCGTAGCCGGCGCGGGCGCCCCGCTTCCGCGCGAAGATCCCCTGACAGCGGGCACTCAGCCTCGGCCGCAGGAACGCGTCCTGATGCCTCCATTTGTGTCATTCGCCGACCGCTGCACGTCCGTCTCAAATAAAGGGTACTTTCCGTAAGTCGCAGTGCGGCCGCCGGGAGCCACGCTTGGGCACGCTGCCGGAGGGTGTGCTGGCCGTTGTGTGCCTGGACAATCCGCGCGACAATACGAGGGGCAAGGCCCTATGGACTTCGCTGCCTTCACTGGGACCCTAGGAGGAATGCCCATGGCGTTTGTCAGATGTTATACCGGCACGGATGATCAGTCACACTTTGAGGACCTGGACCTGCTCCCACCTGACATGGAGAGGTCGATCGAGCAGGCCGCCAGCAGTATCACCTTCACGCGTTCGCCCAACGGCCGCTTCAGCGATTGGCACAATGCGCCGCGCCGCCAGTACGCCATTTTCCTCTCCGGAGGCCAGATGGAGGTCATGATCGGCGATGGGACCACTCGCCGGTTCGGCCCTGGAGACGCCGTCCTGTTCGAAGACCTCACGGGACAAGGGCACACCAGCCGGAGCATCGGTGGGGACCGCCTGACGGCTATCGTGCCCTTAGCGGATTAGCTTCCCCCCGTGGGTCGTGTACCCGGTGGCGGCGGATAATGATTGCATCCCGAAAACCGGGTCGCTCATGCTCGTTGGAAGCGATTGATAGGCCAAGGTGTGTATCACACCAGCAAGGGGCCTGCAGTAGGGAGAGCGAAGGGTAGAGGGGGAGGTCAGCAGCCAAGCCGGAAACTGGAAGAGGGAAAAACATGACTGAGAAGATGCGCTACAACAAGATCATCGACCTCCTCGAGCACGGCAAGCCGGTTTTCAGCACCAGCACGGTCCCTAACGGCAGTCTGGATAACCTGACCTACATCGCTGATGCCGACTACGACGCGGTCATCATTGAAATGGAACACGAGGGTTTTAGCTTCACACGCTGCGTACCTCACTG
>JAFMSA010000141.1 GCA_017353855.1 Alphaproteobacteria bacterium | reverse complement strand
TGTTCCGCGCTCCCCCTGCGCCTATCATGAGGTCCAAGGTAGTGTGTCCGCTCAGTAGTCCAATGACAAACAGTCAAATTGGTTCATTTCTGTGTGTCAGTTTTTGGGCGAAGTGCCGAGCGGAATAAGGACCTCACCCCGCGAAATAATGAATTTCGTAAAGCAGGCAGCCACCGTTGGATTTGAAGGGGCCGTGCGCGGCGCCGGGTGGCCGGCACGCATAGGTACCGGGCGGGAAATTCTCGCCGCCTTTGCCTTCGGCGTCGTTGCCGACGGTCAGGTCGCCCTCGATCAGATAAACCTCTTCCCAATACTCGTGGACGAACGGCTCGGTCGTATAAACGCCGGGCGCGAAACGCAACAGCCGTGTGCGGCTGCCGCTGCGGCCTTCCTCGTCGAGAGTGCCCGCCAGGATCTTCTGCTCGATCCCGGCAGGGTAGCCCGGGGGAGTCGACCACCCGGCGGTCATGTCGACGCGGTGAAATTCGAGATGGGGCTTGTTGACCGGCATCGGCTCATCCTCCTGTTGCCGCTTTCGGCGCGGCCTTGCCTGTTTTTGCCACGCTCGCGATCAAAGAAGAAGAGGAGGCTTTGATGCTGTCGCGTCGCTCGTTTGGCGTCCGAGCGGCGGGGACGTCCGCTGCCCTTGCCGGGGCCGCCCGGGTGGAAGACCAATCGGTTGAATCGACAATCGCCGGATCAAACGCACCAAAGTGCTGCGTATTGCAGCGCCGCCGGGCGAAGCAGGCTATTTCAACAAGGACATCGCCTCGGGCAATTCGCCGGCATGTGCATCGAGTGGCCAAGGACATGGCCGGCGTCCTCGAAGCGCAGGTGGGATGCGGGTCAACCCGCGGCACCTCGGCGCTCTGACCTGCCCGCCAACAAGATTGATCTGGCATTTGCGTTGAAGAAGCGGGCGCTCGTGATCGATTTCGCGCATCCGTTTTACCGCACGGCTTCGGCATGGTGGGGGAAAAGGGTTCCCATGCCTCGAACCTGGAGCGATCGCGAAAAGCCTGACGTCACTGGAGCGGTCGATATAATATATGGCTCGCTGCACGAGCTCTCAGCCGTCGTTTTGCGCGAAAGCCGAGGATCGTCCGCATTGAAAGCTCGCGCCGAGTGCATTCTCGCAGCGCAGTGCGGGTGGGCGGTTTAGTTCCGGCCGTTGATCCCGGTCTGACCCTGGTCAAGAAAAGTAGGCCGGATGCTGCCCGAGGCCAAGTGCAATTGCCGACCTGCATGGGTGTGCGCATGGAAGCCGACTCACGCTGGCGGGAGTTCCTCGATGTCGCGGTCAATTACGACCGCGGCATCCAACAGATCCGCCTCTATGCCGGTATCGCAATCAACGGGGAGCGGGAAGCGCCTCGCCCGCACTGCGCGGAGGGTGCCGAACGCCGCAGCCGGTGGATGAGCGGTACCAGGTATGCTCGAGATTGCGTCCCGACGGCGGTCTTGAACTCCTCGGTCAACCTCGTCTCCAGGTTCCGTTCGGCTCAGGCTGGTAAGCATCGGCCGAGAAAGTCCCCGGCTGTGGGGTTGCTTACTGATCGGCCGCCGTGAACACGTTGGCGGCTGTCGTGTCGTCGCCGATACCTGCCTGCAGCGCGTTGGGTTGCTGGGCACCGGATCTCGGCAAACGGTACATTGCCTCGATCGTGCGCAGGAGGTTTACGTGTGTCATGCGGGCGGGTTCGGCGTAATTCGGCTTTACGAATGCCCCGGCGACGATCGTCGGGATGTGATTTTGGCGGTCGCGACGGGATTGGTCGCGATCCGGGTCGATGCCGGGATCAGTCAGACCGGTAATCCCGGTCCTGTCATTATTCTCGTCGAAAGTAACGATCAGCAGGCTGTTATGGGTTTTGGCCCACTGAAAATAGGGACCGATGAATTGTTTCAGCCATTCGTCTCCCGCGGGGACACTCTTCTCCGGCGCGCCGTTGTGCATATCGTGTTCCATGTCGGGAATAACGAAGGCGATGGTCGGCAGCTGGCTGAAGTCTGCCGGGAAATCGGCAAAACGCAGATTGCACGATGTCTCGATCGCCGTCCCGTTGGGAACGTTGGCAAAGCTGATCCAGGGAACATGCTTGCGACCGTATACGCAGGAGCGCCGACAATCTGCCGGGGCTGTATCTGCTTCGGAGCCGATGGCGGGCAGCGACTGCGAATAGCCTTTGAACGACAGTCCCCTCAGGATGAGCTGTTGACCGAGGTTGCTCGTTGTGAATTTGGTTTCCGGCACATGGTCCAGAAAACCGACATTTTGATTGCTCCCCGAGAACAGCCAGAAGTAATTACCTTGGCTGGCATGTTCTTCACCAAACATGTTCAGGAGATTGGCGCCTTCAGCCGTCAATTTGTTGAGGTATGGGGCCGTCGGATTGCCGATGATCTGGTCGTAGTCTTTGTTTTCTTCGACAACGATAACGATGTGATCGTATTTTGGAAGGGCGGAGGGCCAAATCGCCGCATCGGCTGCCGCGGCACCCGCCAGGGATCCGCAACACGCGAGCACGGGCGCGCAGAAGCTGGAAATCCTCGACATGGTGGTCTGTTTAGGCACCGGTACCCGACCGTGGGGAAAAAGCGTAGGCTCGACGTAGTGGTTTGGCAACGACAGATCGGAGGACCCGATGCGCGGAGTGGTCTTCGCGGGCGAACGTGAAATCGAGCTGATGGAGTTTCCGGACCCGACACCGGGCCCCGGGGAGGTCGTCGTCGAGATGAAAGCCTCGGGGATGTGTGGCAGCGACCTGCATCAATACCGTCGCCCCAAATCGGGCGGCCAGGCAGTCGGTGGTCTGCCGGTCAACCCCGATCCGGTCATCGGCGGGCATGAGCCGTGTGGCATCGTTGCAGCGATCGGCCCGGGCGTCAGCGAGAAAATGGCGCGAACAGGCCAACGCGTTATGGTGCACCACTACAAGGGCTGCACCGTCTGCGAGCATTGCCGCTCGGGCTGGTCGCAGCTGTGCCAGGAAGAGCCCGTATTGGTTTACGGCAACAACGCGCACGGGGGGCATGCGCGTTATTTGAAGGTGCCGGCTTTTACGCTGGTGCCATTGCAGGACGAGCTGTCGTTTACCGCTGGCGCGGCGATCTCCTGCGGTACCGGCACCGCCTATGGTGCGCTTCGCCGGCTGAAAATCTCGGGCGAGGACACGATCGCATTGTTCGGCCAGGGGCCGGTCGGGCTGTCGGCGACGCAGCTTGCGTCGGCAATGGGTGCGCGCGTGATCGCTCTCGATGTCAGTCCGGAGCGGCTCTCGCGGGCAAAGGAATTCGGCGCGTGGCAGACCGTCAATCCGCGCTCGAACGATCCGGTCGGCGCGATCAAGGACCTGACCCATGGGGGCGCCGATTTCACGCTCGACACATCGAGCCAGCCAGAGGGCCGCATCGCCGCGGTGCGCAGCGCAAAGGTCTGGGGCACCGTGTGTTTTGTTGGCGAGCGCAATAATGTGACGATCGACGTCAGCTCCGACATGCTGCGCAAGCAACTGACGATTATCGGCTCGTGGACGTTTTCCTGGCAGGGCCAGGCCGACTGCGCACGCTTTGTCCTCGAGCGCAAGGTCGATGTAGACCGGCTCTTTACTCACCGTTGGCAGCTTGAACAGGCGGAAGAGGCCTACCGCCTGTTCGATACGCAAACCACCGGCAAAGGTGTGTTTCTGATGTAGCGCCTGCTCCTTAATGGTTGCGGGCGTAGCGGCGGCACTCGATGCGCAGGTGGTCGCGGAAATGTGGCCGCAAGCGCTGGGTCCACGGGGTGTCCGCCGCCTTTTTCCACTCGGCCGAGCGCACCGCCTCGGCAGAGGTCAGATGATAAAGCGCCACATAGCGCTGCGTGCCGCCGATCCCGCGATAGCGGCGCGCGCACAAGACCCCCGACACGGAACCTAGAGCGGGGATGTGCTCGGTGTTGTACCATTCGTTGAACTCGTGCTCCTGTTCGGGCGCGACATTCATTCCGATCAACAGCAGAGCCGTGGCTTCCGGCGGTGCCGTGCGATTTCCGGGAAACAATTGCTCGCCCTCGTAGCGCAGGATGCCGGTGCGGAACTTTGCGGTTCGCTTGGTCCAGGGTGACGCGTTCTCGCCGCCGACCGCGAGATAGGGCGGGCTGTGCAACACGTCGACATTGTCCAGATCGTAAGTCGCAACCGATATTTTCGGGTTTTCGATGCCGATCCAGCGATCGCCGTTCAGAAAGCCCGGGACCCGCAGCCGCTCGGGTATGTGCTCCAGATCATACCAGTCGTGAAACTCGTCCTCGGGAGCCGCCGAGAAATCCATTGCTGCAATCAAAATGCCCTTTGCCATCGCTCCCTCCACCGGTTTGGGACATCATCGCCGAGACCGACGGCGATTTCCAGCGGGTCGGGGGCGGGTGCCGGCGGGCGGAACAGCGTGTCCACAGGCTTGCTTGCGGGGAGACTCGCTGAAGGCTGTCGAAATGGTTGCGAGGCGCTTGCACTTGTCGGCACCGCGACCTGCGCGCGTGCATATTCCGAGCGCCTTATCGTCACATCGCCGGCGCATTGCGCGGAGAGGGCACGGCATCCTCGCGCATTGCCTGCGTGAAGGCTACCACGGCGGCATCTGGCTTCGCTAATTCCAAGGTAAGGTGGGACCTAATGTTGTGATTGGCTGTTCAACGCGGCCTGCGTTGCGGCGGAAGGAGCTGGTTGAACAGCGAGCGCCGGCGTGTGCCGAGGACGGGTGAGAAGCTGGCTATCGATCGCGACACCGGGCGGCTCAACGTGATGACAGTGGGTTTTGGGGTGACGATTTGGTCAAGGAGTGCGAGATTCTTTCCCGGCCGGTGGTTGGCAAAACGCGCACAGTGAATGGAGACGAGCCCCTATGACGGCGCACACACCCTTTCTGGAACACGCGGAACGGCTTGGGCCTCTGGCGTCGCGTTACATCGAGGTCGAGAGCCTGCCCTGGAAACCGACCCCGTGCCCCGGGATCGACATGAAGGTGCTGCTGGAAGACACGCAAACCGGTCTCTTAACCGCACTATTTCGCTGGCAGCCTGGGGCCGAGCTCGCGCTGCACGAGCACGTCGAGGTCGAGCAGACCTTTGTGCTCGACGGCAGTCTGGTTGACGACGAAGGCGAGGTGCGCGCCGGAAATTACGTCTGGCGTCCGAAAGGTCATCGCCACACCGCGCGCTCGCCTAACGGGGCCCTGGTCTTGTCCATGTTTCTTAAGCCGAACAAGTTCCTTGCCGGGGGTTCGGCCGGCCAGGATCTGAGGTAGTGTGGGGGGGCACCGTTACTTCCTTGCCGTGCCCGGGCATGACCCCGATGCGAGCGCATCTTTCTTCACGCCGCGGATCCCGGTTCAAGTCGCGTTTGACGGGCTGCTTCAGGAAGGATCACAGGGAGAAAAGTCACGGCTCCCGAAGATCCGCCGCACGGCACCTCACGTTTTTTAAACACGCTTGACCGCTCCGCCGTCCGTGTCGCTCGCTAAATGCGTCGAGAACAACCCGATGGCTTATCAGGACGCCGGTCGTGCGATGGCAAGTAGGCAACCAAACGGGGAAAGTGGGGGCTTTTTCGAAGCCCGTGCTCACCGGCCTAAGCCAAAAGGAAACTGGAGACTGCAAGGAAACTGGAGACTGCGCTGACCGGCAAGTTCAGGACCGATATTGAGATGCCTGCTCAGTCCCCGCTCCTCGAAGGACAGCTGCAGACAACCCTTGGGGTAGGTGAACTGCCGGTTGACATTGGCGAGGGAAGCGGAAGCGAAAGCTTCCCGTCACGAGGGCCCGTCGGGACCAGGAGAGGCGCTTCGCCCATGTGACGGGTTTCTCCCCAGACCTAACATCTGCCCTGGGAAGACACTCGATGATCGCGCTCGGGCTCGGGGCATCGCATTGCCGAGCCCTTTCATCGGAGACAAAGCGATGGCCGAAAGCACGCCGGATATGGTCGTTTATGTATCGAACGCAGGCAGCAAGGAGATTTACATCCTCAGGATGAACCGTGACAGCGGGGAACTGCAGATGCTCGAGAAGGTTCCGGTCCCGGGGACCGACAAACCCTCTCCCGCCAGCATGCCGATGGCGCTCACGCCCGATCGTCGGTTCCTGTACGCGGCGCTTCGCAGTGACGGTTTCCCAGTTTCGAGCTTTGCGATCGACCCGTCGAGCGGGCGGTTGAAACATCTTGCAACGACGCCGCTCCACGACAGCATGGCTTATATCGTGACCGACCGGACCGGGCGATATTTGCTCAGCGCCTCATATCCGGCGAACAAATTGACGATCAACCCGATCGACCCCAATGGCCATGTCGTCGAGAAGACGACGCAGATTATCCCGAGCAAGTCCAAGGCGCACTGCATCCTCGTCGACGCGACCAACAAATATTGCTATGCGACCAGCCTGGGTAGCGACGCCATTACAGAGTGGATTTTCGACCGGGCCACCGGGACGCTGTCGCCCAACGGGCCGGGCGAAGTGCACACTAAGCCCGGCGCCGGCCCGCGGCATATTGCGCTGCATCCCAATCGGCGTTTTCTCTATCTGATCACTGAAACCACGGACACGATCGGAACCTATGCGGTAGACCCGGCGTCGGGGACATTGAAAGAGCTGCAATTCGTCGACGCGCTGCGGGCCGATTTCAAGGAGCATCCGGCTGCCGCGGATCTGCACGTGAGCCCTGATGGCCGGTTTCTCTATGGCAGCGAGCGCAAGACGAGCACATTGGCGGGTTACCGCATCGATCCCGAAAGGGGGACCTTGTCGCCGATCGGCCACTTTGCGACCGAGAAGACGCCCCGTGGCTTCAACATCGACCCGCGCGGCCGCTTCCTCCTCTCGGCGGGGCTCGATTCGGACGCGATGACGGTGTACCGGATCGACCCGCAATCCGGCGCGCTAACGAGCCTCAAGCAATACCAGGTGGGCCGGCAGCCGAATTGGATCGAAATCGTCGACTTACGCCGCTGACCTTAGGAGGTCTGCCCCCTCCCGCACTGCGAGCCGCACCGCGGGAGAGGGTCCGCGCCCGCACGGTTCTCAGATAAAGACCCCCCGCATGCCGCCTTCGGGGTAGCGGGTGCCAGCCGCCGCGCCCATCGGGATAGCGGTTGAGATGCGGTCGGTGTCGGCCGGTGTCAGCCGTACCGACAGCGCACCGAGGTTCTCCTCGAGGCGAGCGATATGCTTGGTGCCGGGGATTGGAATAACATCCGGACCTTGCGCCAGGAGCCAGGCGAGCACGAGCTGGGCCGGCGTGCAGCCCTTCTCGGCGGCGATCGCCTCGACCCGCGCTACCAGCTCGCGATTCTTCGTGAAATTGTCGCCCATGAAACGCGGATGGCGGCCGCGCGTATCGCCCGGGGCCAAATTGGCGAAATCGGGGATGACGCCGGCCAAGAGGCTGCGGCCAAGCGGCGCATAAGCGACAAATGCGATACCGAGATCGCCGGTGAGTTTGCGGATCTCTGTCGCTTCCTGGCGGTAGAGCAATGAGAATTCGCTCTGCACCGCGGCAATCGGATGAACCGCGTGGGCCCGTCTGATCCGCTCGGGTCGCGCCTCGCAGAGGCCGAGGTGGCGAACCTTGCCTTGTTCGACGAGCCGCGCCATCGCGCCGACCGTGTCTTCGACCGGCACTGCGGGGTCGACGCGGTGCTGGTAATACAAGTCGATGACCTCGACGCCGAGCCGCTTCAGGCTCGCCTCGCAGGCCTGTGTGACATAGGCCGGCCGGCCGTCAACGCCATTGGCACCGCCAGGCTGGCGGGTCTGGCCGAATTTGGTAGCGATCACGACGCCGTTGCGCCGGCCCCTGAGCGCCCGCCCGAGCAATTCCTCGTTCTGGCCCCACCCATACATGTCCGAACTGTCGAAATGGTCTACGCCGAGTTCGATCGCCCGATGGATGAGGCCGATGCCGGCCTGATCGTCGCTCGTGCCGTAAACACCCGACAAGGACATACAGCCGAGGCCGATCGCTGAAACTTCGGGTCCGGTTTTGCCGAGCCTGCGTCGCTCTGTGACAACCGTGTTGCTCATCGATCCGTTCCTTATCCCTTTGTGAGAGGCTCCTATAGAGGGGTATGATCGCCGCGGCAATCCAGGCGAGGGAGGAGGCGAATATGGTGCCCACGCATGTCTATGCTGGCACGGCTCGGTCGATGGGGGCAACGATGGGCGGCATCTTCCGCCGGGCGGCGGGCGAGGACCGATGGGAGCACCTGACCAACGGTCTGCCGGAAGACGCCGACGTGCACGCGATCACGGTCCATCCGGAAAACCCCGATGTGATCTACATCGGCAGCACGAAAGGCGCCTATCGCAGTACCGACCGAGGCAGTAGCTGGGAGCGGATGGGGCTTCCGGGCGAGGCCGACATCTGGTCCGTGTGCATTCACGCGAAGAACCCGCGCGTCGTCTATGCCGGAGCGTCGCCGCCCGGCGTCTACCGCAGCGAAGATGGCGGCGACACCTGGCGCAAAACTGCCGATCCGGGGCTACCCGATCGCGTCATCATGGGATTTGCGTGCCGGGTCATGCGGCTGGATGTCGATCCCAATTCCCCGGGCGACATCTA